>JAEORJ010000096.1 GCA_016840945.1 Candidatus Gerdarchaeota archaeon | reverse complement strand
TTGATTCCATAACGGGCTTTTATTTCTAACAATGTAGGGTTATCAAATAAATAGATCGCACCTAAATCATATGGGCAACATTCACTAAGAAATTTCGTGATTTTTATAATATCTTGGAGGGATTCGCATTCTAGTAGAAGAGTAGTAAGCTTGCTAATTATTTCGAATTCATTAATTTCATTACCGTGTATTTTCAATTAAATCCCTCAATTGCTCTTAATATTATACCTTACAACAAAAATAGTCCATTTTTAAACAAAAATGTTGTGTTATGAGGTAGTTACTTGGTTATTTTTCTTTTTAACAAAGAAAATCATTAAAATAACACTGATAGCATATAAAATAAAAGCCGCTATTCCACACCAAATATAATTTTGTGTTTGCACATAAATTATTCTCACTATTATAGCAACAGCAATAGCTTGACTAAACTGCCCAAAAGAATTATTGATTGATACAACTGTTCCTTTAGAATCTGGTAGGATTTCCGTTATATAGGCATTATAGCTTCCCATAGGCATTCCTCCAAAAAAGTTGGCTATAATAAATCCTACAATAAAAAGTATGCCAGTTTTCGCTATAAATGGTAAAATTAGAAAAGAGATACCAGTTAACCCTGTTCCTACTAAAATAATTATACGTTTATTGGTTTTATCAGCAATGTAACTAAATAAGGTATTACTAATTATTGCTGCTATTCCTGAACCCATCAAGATAAGTGCTTTTTGCATCTCATTATAACCAAACTCTTCACTCACCCAAAATGACAATAGCACCGTTATAGCAAAAATACCTCCTCTTTGGAAGAAAGTTGTAAAGAATGTACCAATAGCGTATTTGTCTTTTAACACAATTTTAAATCTCGAGAAATAATCTTTTATTTCATTCTTTTTCTCAATTCCATTCGATTCTTGTGATTTGCGCTTTTTCCTAGTTTTAGGAAGTCCAAAAAGTGTTAAAATAAAAACTAACGCCCCAACCAAACCAATAAGGCGCACACCCCAATGCCAATCTAGATAACTAGCTGCATATACCACAAGTGGCACTGCTACTATCGTAGCAACATAAAATGATGACATAATAACTCCAATTATAGTAGATATTTTCTCTTGAGGGAAATATTCACCAGCAAAGGCTATTACTGCAGGTCCAAATAATGCCGCTCCAAATCCTACCAAAGCTTGAGCTACTTTGATTAGCCAAAAAACATTCCCAAAAGATGATAAAATGGTTCCACCAGCGAAAAAAAGCATGCCTGCTGCAATTATTACTTTATATCCTAATCTATCAGTTATGGGACCAATAAATAATGAAGTTATTGCTGCGGTCATGCCATAAATCGTAAAAATAATTGATATTTGCCCTTCTTGTAATAAAAGAGCATCATTTATAACAGGACCATAAACTTGTAATACAGTTATGGTACCCCGCATTGTAAACATTACCAAGAAAAGAATAATTACTACAAGATAAAATCCAATGAATTTTTTACTAAACTGATCTTCGTATTGATCTGACTTGTCATTTGAAGAGCTCATATCAGTCATCTTATTACCACACTAATTATTATCAATTCATAGGTCATTCATCCATTGGCGGAAAAGGGTGTAAGAAATATTGTATCTCAAATAATACATTATTTGGATCTATAGCAAATAAGTTGTAAATCTTATATTTACTATTTTCTAGTGGTGGTTTTCTTATTTCCACTTCATATTTTACTAATTTTTGATGCCAATAATCAACTTCCTTTTTAGAATCACAAACAAAAGTTAAACATGCAGCATTATCTTCTTTCTTCAAAAACTCAGTAACACAAAAACCAAAATAGGATCCTTTTGATGATTCAAAAATTCTACAATCACCTTGATCAACAATTAATCTACAATTTAAAATTTCTGTGTAAAAAGTTGTAGTTTTTTCCAAATCATCAGTCTTGAAGAAAGTGATTAGTGAGCTAAAATTTGTCATGAATAAAGAAAATCTATGACAATTATATAATTTGTCCAAAAATTGAAAATTAAGGAGATAAACCTTAATTTTCTTGATTGGTTTTAAATAATTTCTTAAATGGAGCCCATTTAATATATGGGTTTGCAAGAATTGCTAGGAAAAGTAATAATGAAAATCTTAATCCTATAAAAAGATAGAATAACAAATCACTCTTCCAATAAAAGGTATTCAAACCCACAAAAACCAACACTATAACAGCCATAATGATAACTAATATAGACCAAATCATTTCTTTTTTCTGTTCGGGTTGTAACTTCATCCACTTCACAATAGCAAAAATAGCCATGCCACCAAAAATTGCCGGGCAAAACGAGAATGATATAATATGTGTTTGATCGGAAATTGAAGCTAGTATCGTTAATATTGTTATGATTATTTCTTGCATATATCCTATCACACCTTTAGATTACTTTTGGTTAAGTCTGGAGTTTTCTTTTTTTAAATATTATATTAAATAATTATATAGCTGTGTTCGCAGATTATTATATCTATCTTCTTAAAATGTTTAGAAAAATAATGGTTTATGTTTAGAATGAAAACAAATTATCTCAAACAGGATTGCAAAAAAATATTACATGCAATAAATGCTCCTCGTTTACCATTTAAATGGGGGGCAAATCCTTATCGCGGGTGTTTTCATTCTTGCGTGTATTGCTATGCGAGATATACACATGGTTATTTAGATTTAGATCCTGAAAAGGAATTTGATTCAACAATAATTGTAAAGAGAAATGCGGCTCAAGTATTAAGGAAAGAATTATCAAAATCGACTTGGCAAAGAGAATTGGTTAATTTAGGTTCAGTTTGTGATCCCTATCAACCAATAGAAAAAAAATATCAAATAACACGCGCAATGCTTCGAGAATTTTTACACGCAAAAAGCCCTTTAACAATAGCAACAAAATCAGATCTTATTACTCGAGATAAAGATTTGATAGCTTTAATTTCAGAAGAAACTTATGTTGATGTAGCAATTTCAATTCCAACTATAAATGATGCATTTGGAAAGGAAATTGATCCTAGAGCTTCATCAATAGAAAAACGCTTAAACACAATTTCTGTTCTTAGAAATGAAGGCATAACTGTTGGCGCTCTTTTGATGCCAATAGTACCATTTCTTTCTGATAGCTTTGATGAGTTAGCTGAATTATTCAAAAGCGTTGCTGCTGCTGGAGCTAATTATGTGATCCCTGGCTTGTTATATCTCATAGGTTCTTCTAAAAACAGATTTTTTTCATTCATTTCAGAAAGTTATCCTGAGTTAATATCAAAGATACATCATTACTATCAATACAAATCACCACCTAGTGATTATAAAAATAAAATACATAACCAGTTCAAATTACTTAGGAAAAAATATAATTTAAATCACTTTCAATCAAGGAATTTGTTAATTCATAAATATACACAACAATCGCTAGATGTTTGGTTTGTTGAAAAAAAGATAACAAAAATTACTTAGTTTGTTTAATTTCTAACTAAGTAATTTTTAACATATTCATTTTTTGAATTTTCATCTTCTGATGTTTTTAATCCTATCATTTTTTCTATATCATCAATCGAGTAATTAACATTCTCAAGATTTGCGTCTTTACCTACTATATAGCTATAAACTTCATTAAAATCGAAGCTTATATGATATTCTTTTTCAAAATATTTCTTGATAGTGTTAACATCTTTCTGTAGAACTTTGAGACTACTTTTTAGGGTATCAGTAAAACGCATGTGATAGAGGCTCATATCAATAGCTTGTGGGAAATCAATAATTACTGGTTTATTATCGTGTATGAGGATGTTATACTCTGATAAATCACCGTGAATTAATTTTGCTTTTGTATACATTAATTTTAACTCTTCGATTATATCATCCAATATTTTCTCAGGTTCTTGCAGTTTGATATTGCGCAGTTGTGGTGCTGGATTCCAGTTTTTTCCTATAAAACTCATTATTATTGTATTGTTGATTTGACGAGCTGGTGTGGGAACATTCATCCCTGCATTATATGCACGAGTTAACCGATCGTATTCTCTAACAGCTATTGAAGTCATTCTTAATTGTGGATTTCCTTTTGATTGGTTATGACATGTTTGTTGTAACCTAAAGGCTTTAACTACTAATGGAGAGCCATGTAAGTGAGCTATATAGATGGATGCTTCTTTACCAGCATTAACTTCAGCCACTAAATCTGATATTATACCATATTTTTTTAGCTCATCACGAAGTAATCTGTAGGTAAACTCACTTGTATGCATTTGCATAAAGCCTGCATCAAAGATTTTCCTATCGAATTTTGTAATAGTTTCTTTTGGATCTCGTTCAATAGCTCTCATTACCCGTGAGATGCCTTTTATCTTCTGTTGTACTTTTACCCTTTCAGCAACTTCCAAATCATCTGTTCTCAGCTGATTTTCATTAGGTTCTTCAACTGGATTGGTATCTATTTGTTCGTTGTCTGAAATTTTCTCATCATTACTTTTTTGTTTGTTCTTTTCTTTCTTCAATTTTAATACCTCTTTTTTTAGGGCTAAAGAAAATCAATAGTTTGTAATTTCACAGTTTGTCTAGTATCATTTACCAAAAAAGAATTGGAAATTAACTCTGACACAATCGTATTATTAATGGTAAAATTACTTTCAAAAGAACAAGCAAAATTAAGCACTAGCAAAATTAGCTAATAAGGAATCTTACTTGAGGTACTACTTTGAAAATAACATTTAACCATAAAATCATTCATTACTATCATTTTCATTAGCACCTCCATTTTTGCAATTAATTGGCAAGCGTCTTGTATAAATAAATTTTTTGTTAATCTGAACTTTATTAAATCAAAATGCAAATTTTTTATTTTATCTTTCTTGTTAATTGATGACTTATTTTTCTTTTAAAGTATAAATGTATAACTAGCCAAGTTATTGGTAATAAGATGACAATCGAATAATTGCTAGTATTTTGTGTTGGTGATGTAGTGGTTGAGAAAAAGCTTTCTTGTAAATGGATATAGAATAATTCAATTAATTCTCTTGCCAATAATGCTTGTGAGATTGCTTCTTGGTATTCCATTGATTGGTAATGAATAGGAACAGATTCTATCATACTATTGATAACAGCTATTTCTTCAGCAACAGCTTCTGGTTGCCCTGCTTCAACAAAAGCTTGCCAAGCTGCAAAGTATTCATTTTGAGCAAAATAATAATTAGCATCAGTATGTGCTCTATCCACTCCATCTTTATAGAAAGAGCTGAAACTATCTTTCGTTGAGAAGTAACTCATAACATCTGCTACAAAAGATGAACCCCAACCTGTGCCAGTATGTGGATGTGGCAATCCTAAAGAATGTCCTAGCTCATGGATCATTACTTGTGTCATTCCTCTTCTTGGTTCGTTGGCATTGCCATCTTCAAATATACTATATTGACTCCCTAATAGTATTTCCCACCCCATACCACCTAGTCCCGCAAATGAAATACCATCTGCTTTGAATTGAATATCATCCGTTAAGAAATAATAGCATGGTAAAACTACATCCGCAGCAGTCAAATTGAAGTGAAAATCAAGTTGGCTATACAATATTTCAAAGAAATCGGGAATTACCTCGAGATATCTACCATTTACATCTTCTTGGATATTTTCTTGAATGAAATTAAATAAACCAGGGTACTCATCCAATTCTACCCACTCTACTTCTATACGCCAATCCATCCAAGGAAAATCTAAATCTAATTGTTGTTTAATACGGTAGTCTGAGATGCACCAACGAATATCGTCAAAGGTATAACCATTATCTGTTAAATTATTGAACACTTTAACTTGTAGTGAAATTGATTTGCCAATTTGTGGATCATAACATGGACCCGAAAAAACATTACTAGTATAGGAGTTGATCCATTCCTTAAGATATTGGGTCAATTTATCCTTGCCAAGTGAGGTATTAAAATCGTATGCTTGAGCTAACTTATCGATTTCAAGATATTGATAATAGAGATAATTTCCAATCCCAAAATTACTCCAAGCGTTTTTCACATAATCAATATACCAGGAATATGCAGAGAGATCTAAATAACAGAAGCGATATTTGCCACCCCATCCCATTGCAGCTCTCTTCTCAAGGTCACCATATCCAGCATACCACCAGGTAACAGTACTGTTATGATCTGAACTGACACTAGAAGTGTCATACCAGTGTTCTAACACATGATCAGGAGAATCAAATTGAGAGAAATTAAGTAAGAAAAATGAATATCCTGGGTTATCAATTGGTGGTGCTTGGTATAAGTTTTGGTAAATGTATTCTTCCACTAATTCTGCATCTATTGCCATTCCATCTTGTGGGATGAATATTTCATTGCGATTACCAGTGTTTAAATCATCAAGTAATTGAGTGACATTTAAAGTATAACCTGTCCCAGTGCCATTAACAGCTATTGACTCAATATAAGTTTTTAAATTTGTATAAGCAAGTTCGCTAGCGAATTCAAATTGGAAATTAAATGTGTACTTTGCATGGGGATTTATTACAGAACGCTCAAAAGTATCATAGAGTTGACTTTCAATTTCTTCAATATTAATTAATTCCTCTTTTAAACCCATGAAATAAATTGTTAGTGTGAGATTTTCTTCTCGGATAAATTCACCAACTTTTGGTTTAGTGATTACAATGGATTCATTAATAGTTGAAAATGATTTTTGATAAACAGGTATTAATAAAATAAATATTAAACCAATTGAAAACCAAATAGGAATAACATTTCTTTTTTTACTCTTTAAAGTCATTTCAAATCCCCAAACGTTTCAATAATATCATACGGTATTTTTAAAAATAAATACCTATCAAATCACTTAAACTTTTTTTCTATATTGGATTATTTCAATCAATTTTAACTTTGTTTGCTTTTTTCAATAATAATTAATTGTTTTTAAGAAAAGATGTTTTAATTAATAGTTTAGTCAAAATCTTTAATTGTAGGTATATGATGTTCTTTAAATCCAGAACTTAAAAACATATGTAATTTGGAGATGGAAATAATTGGCACCTGATTTGTCTAAAATGCTAACTGATATTGATTATGTACAGTTTCAATTTACAAACATTAATGGCGATTTAAAAGCAGTTGAAGTACCAAAGAGATTTGCTGAAAAATATTTGAATGAGGGATTAGGTATAGATGGTTCCTCAATTGGATTTTTATTAACAGAACAAAGCGACATGCGTATAATTCCTGATTTATCCACTCTTCATGTTATCCCTTGGGATAATAGAATAGCTAGAGTGATTTGTGACATTTATGATACCAATAATCAACCTTTACCAAGTGACCCTAGAAGTATCTTGAAAAAAGCTATTAATATGGCTAAACTTGATTTTGGATTTACCATGAAAACACGACCAGAGCTTGAATGGTATGTAATGAGTGATGATGGTGAACCAGCTGATATAGGTGGTTACATGGATGCCCCACCATTAGATGCAGAAATAGAATTACGAAGAGCAATAGCTGATTTAATGATGGAATTTGGTTATTATCCTAAAATGATCCATCATGAAGTTGGTCCTTCACAAATGGAAATTGAGTTTGATATGGAGGATGTTTTAGAAGCTGCTGATATGGTTCAAACAGTTAAACAAATAGTAAGAATAGTTACCTGGGAAGCAGGGCTCATAGCTAGTTTTATGCCAAAACCATATACAACAGAAGCTGGAAATGGTTTGCATGTTCATCACATGTTGTTTAAAGATAATGAAAGCATATTTAGCGCTGCAGATGGTGTGCCCTCCAAAACTCTCAGACATTTTGTTGGAGGACTATTAAAACATGCTCCAGGATTAACAGCAATCTTTAATCCAACTGTTAATTCCTACAAACGTCTCGTTCCTGGGCACGAAGCTCCAGTACACATTGCTTGGGGGATTGCCAATAGAACAGCTCTTGTGAGAATTCCAGGTTATGAAAAAACTGCTAGAATAGAATACCGTGGTGCAGATGGTTCCGCAAACATCTACCTTGTTTTAGCTTTGCTTCTCGCAGCTGGTTTAGATGGTGTTAAGAATAAAATTGAACCAATTGAAGGTACAACCTTAAATGTTGATAATTTATCAGAAGAAAAACGTAAAGAGATGGGAATACAAGAAACTCCTATGAATTTAATGAAAGCTTTGGAAGCGTTAAATGCTGATAAATATCTATGTGACTTTTTAGGTCCTCAATTTATTGAGATTTTTAACAAAACCAAGAAAATGGAATGGGAAGCTTATACAAAAAATGTGAAAGATCCTGATACTGATGAAGTAACGGAATGGGAATTTTCACAAATGTTTGAAAGAGTTTAATTAATCTTTCAACATTCTTTTCTTTACCTAACATTTGATTTTTTATATAAAATTAAAAAACCATTTTCATATTAATAATAAGTGATGTGTATTCAAATGCCCAAAACTGCAATGTTGTATATGGAAGATAATTATATCAAGGATTTTGATGCAAAAGTCCTTGCTGTTGGTGAAGATTATATTGTTTTAGACAAAACAGCCTTTTATCCAGAAGGTGGTGGTCAAGAAAGTGATTCTGGTACTATAACTTATTCTGATAAAATATTAACAGTTACAAAAGTAAAAAAAGAATCAGGAGACGTTAAGCATTTTATTGCTGAAAAAGAATCTCTCCCAGTGGTAGATTCAACAATCCATTGCACATTAGATTGGGACAAAAGATTAATTCACATGCGTTATCACTCAGCTATTCATATACTCAGCACTTATATGAAAGAGCATTTTGATGCCGATGTTGTTGGAAATAATATTTCCGAACGAAATGGACGAGCTGACTTTGATTTACCTGGAGCATTAACTGATGATCAACTAAAAGGAATTGAAACAGGTGTAAATTCGATAATCTCACAAAATCTCCCAATTAATATTACTTTTATGCCTAGAGAAGAAGCTAAAATTTTCTTGAAAGAAAAAGGCTATCAAGTTGACTATATTGAAATGGTACCTGCTTCAGTAAAAATCTTTAGAATAATTTCTGTAGGGGATTATGATCATGCTTCTTGTGCCGGAACACATGTAGCAAATACTTCTGAAATAGGTACAATAAAGGTTATCAAGCGAAGAAGTATGGGCAAAAATAAAGAAAGAATTACTTTAGCACTTGATTAATCAAATCAAGACTTGATGTTTGAAAGAAGCTTTTTCATAGAATTACTTATTACATATTGTGTGACTATAATATTCAAAAATAAATTTTAAGTAAACCGGAGAACTGGGTCATGTCCAAATCCTTGGAACAATTAGACGAAAAATCAGTTGTTGATTTAGCAAAACGTTTGATAAAAACTCAAAGTTTAAGTGGGAATGAAAAGAAATTTGCTACCCTTCTAGCAATCGAAATGCAAAAAGCAGGTTTCACTCAAGTTCATTGGGATGATGAAAGCAACATTGTTGGTGTTATGCCTGGATTAGGTACAGGTAAGACTTTAGTTTTAGTAGGCCATATCGACACGGTACCTCCTGGAGATATGCCTGATCCATTTAGTGCTCAGGAAACCGATGGTTCAAAATTAGGTACCAAAGGGAAGGTGATAGTAGGTCGAGGTGCTTGTGATATGAAAGCTGCTTTTGCTGGAATGATAAGTGCCAGTTTAGCAATGAAACGAGCACGAGCGCGCCTAAAAGGTAATTATGTTGTAGTTGGTATGTCTAATTCAAAGAATGGTAAATCAATTGGTTTGAAAGAAATCCTAAAGAAATTTGAGATTAAAGCTGATTTTGTTGTCTCTTGTGCTCCTACTAATCTCGATATTAATATCTCGCATCCTGGAAAAGCAATTTTTGAAATAGTTACTAAAGGAAAAATGTCTAATATTGGTAATCCATTACAAGGCGATAATGCAATTTTAAAATTAGCTAAAGTTATTGAATGTCTATATGAAAATGCCGTTTTACCTGAGGAAAAACGTTATGGAAAAGCTAACATGATCATAAGTTCAATTTCATCAGAACCTTTGGGTGAATCACATTCAATTCCAAATCTTTGTAAAGCTCTCCTAATTAGACAATATTTTAAAAATGAATCTCCTGAGAAAATTAGAGATGATTTTCTTGAATTACTTAAGAAAAATAATTACAAAGAAGCTGAGGTATCAGTTCAATTAGAACGTTACTATGATGCTTTAGACACAAATCCAAAGGAGGAAATTATTTCTGTTTTGCAAACAGCAAGTACTATTGCTACTGGAAAAGAAGCTAAGATTGGCCATTGGAGTAGTGGTGTAACTATCTCTGAGTTATTAGATGTAAATATACCAATTGTAGGTTTTGGTCCAGGTGATGAGAAATTTGCTCACAGTCCTTATGAACACGTACCAGTTGATCAAGTAATTAAAGCTGCAAAAGTCTATACTGTTTTAGCTGAGAAAATTTGTGTTCAAATGAAAGATAAATCATCTTAAGCTTTTTATCTTTCAAAGCTTTATTTTTTTTAATTTCTAATGATGATTTAGCTGATAATAATGATAAAGATAACAAATGTAACTTTCCAATATAGGAATGCTGATGAACCGATTTTGAAAGAGTTTTCATTAGACATTAAAGAAGGTGAAATTGTAAGTATAATCGGTCCCACAGGTTCAGGAAAAAGCACTATTTGTTATCTCTTTAATGGTCTCATCCCCCATACCATTAGCGGTTTTTTTGAAGGTTCAATTGAAGTTAATGGATTAAATGTTTTAGATCATACCATTGATCAAATCAGTGAAATTGTTGGTTATATTTTACAAGAGCCAAGCTTCCAAATATCCTCTCCACATGTTGAATCTGAGATTGTTTTTGGATTAGAGAATTTCGCTACTCCTAAGGATATTATGGAAGAAAGATTGGTATCTGTAATGACTGAACTAGGCATTTCTCATTTAAGACACAGATTAACTTCGGATTTAAGCGAAGGTGAAAAACAAAAAGTTATCCTTGCTTCAATATTGGCTATGGAACCAAAAATACTTGTGTTAGACGAATGTTCCAGCATGATTGACTCAAAAAGTAAATTTGAGTTGATTAAAATATTGAAGAAATTAAATAGTGACTATAATAAAACTATAATCTTGGTAGAACATGATTTAGATTTTGCTCTACAATTAAGTGATCGATTCATACTAATTAATAATGGAAGAATAATCGTTGATGATTCCTCTGAACCCATTCTAACTAATATCAAATTATTAACTGAAAATGGTTTAACACCACCAACATTGGTAGCATTATTTCATTACTTTAAAGAAAATAAACTCGAGGTTAAAGATCTACCAATTTCATTAGAGCAAGCAATCCAAGTGGCAAAGGAGTGGTTGGGAAAATGACTTTCATTGAATTATTTGATGTCTCATTTGGTTATTCTAAAGCTAATATTGTTTTAAGGAATATTTCGGTGGATTTTGCTTTAGGTGAGCAAATAGCTATAATTGGCTCTAATGGTGCTGGTAAAACAACCTTAGTTAAATTAATCACTGGAATGATAAAACCTCAAAATGGGAAGATATTAATTAACAGAAAATCGACGGATAGAATGAAAATCGCTGAAATAGCTGAACAGGTGGGCTTCGTATTCCAAAATCCAAATCAGATGCTTTTTGCTAATACCGTTGAAAAGGAGTTAGAATTGAGCCTTTTACGATTCAATTTTTCAAAAAATGAACGAAAAGAGAAAATTAATGATATGTTAGATTTCTTTTCAATGGATCATTTAAGAGATAATCATCCTAGACTTATCAGTCGTGGTGAAAAACAAAAACTAGCTATAGCTTCAGTTTTAATTCAAAATCCTGAAGCAATTATTTTTGATGAGCCATTTTCTGGTATAGATATTACCCAAAGAACAATAATAGCAAATTATATTGAATTATTAAAGAAGGAAGGAAAATTAATCATCCTCATTTCCCATAGCCTTGATTTATTAATAGAACATTTTGATAGAGTAATAGCTCTAAAAAATAATGAGATTCATTTAGATACAACAAAAAGTGATTTCTTTAAGAATCCTGAAAATCTTGAATCTATAGGTTTAAGCCCAACAACTTATATCGATTTTATTTATCAATTACATAATCTTGGGGTACCAGAAAACGTCTTAAAGAAATCTGAATTGCTAGCTTATTTTATTGGAAAAAAATCACATTAAAACAATGAACTATCAAGCGCTTTTTGCTCTATCAAATCAGCTAATCTGTCTATCTCTTTTAATCCATTGATAGCTGGTAATCCTTTGTACTCTTTAATTGAGTTCGTTATACATCCTGAAATAACAAATGTAGAATCATCAATTCGCAATTCAATATCTTCTATAGTTTTTCCACAAACTATTTTTGGTAATCTCCCTTCTTTATGGAATCCCTCAAAAATCAAGTAATCTCCTTTAAAGAATTCAATGATTTCTTTTGCTTCCATTGAACGTTGATACATAAATGTTGTTTCAATATTAGATCTAATAGCTGTAGCTTTCGCTCCTGCTTGTTTATGTAACCACGAATCTTTGCCTTCTATATCCAAGCTAAAATTATCAATATGTATTGCTTTTACAGTATTGATAATTTTTTTTCTTTTTGTTAATTCTTTGATTATTTCAATAAGTGTAGTAGTTTTACCAGAATCAGTAATACCTACTATAGCAAAAAGCTTCATGACATTAATTTCCTATGTCCATTCTTTAAGATTTCTAATGGTTTTTTGTCGATACCCTTAAATTACCAAATATTTTTCTATATTAATACTATAATCATATTAGTAATAATTTAATGAGGGTGAGTTGTTGTGACATATGATGAAAAACAACTCAATCAACTATTAAAGAATTTAAAAGATCGTGATGGTTGGATTCGCTCAAAAGCAGCTTCAAGATTAGGTGAAATAAAAGCCAAAGAAGCTCTAGATGAACTAGCAAAAATCCTCAAAGAGGATAGAGATTCATTGGTTCGTTCTTCTGCTGCTGCAGCTTTAGGTGATCTTGGACAAGAAGCACAGGAAGCAGTAAAAATATTAATTGAAACAATGAAATCTGATAAAATAGTTGGAGTACGATTGGAAGCTGCAGTAGCTTTAGGTAACATTGGTTCTGAAGAAGCTATCCCTGAATTAACAAAGATAGCACTTGAAGATGATGATATTCGTGTTCGTTCATGGGCTGCAGATGCAATTAGAAAAATAAAGAAGTAATCCTAATCTTTAGAGCATTGTTAATTATACTTTCGAAAGAGGTTTTTACATAGCAAATTGTATTAGAGTGAATTATTATTAGGATGCTTGTACAAACTTTTTGAATTGAAAAAAAACCCTTTTAAACTTGGGTGATAGCTCGAAGGTGTAAAAGATAAAATCATGAAAAGTGAATAATATTATGACAGACTATTCTACAAAAACTCCTATAAGAGAAGCTTTGAAAAAAGCAGATGGTACAAATGTAAGATTAGGTGGTTGGGCTGAACATCTTGTTGATAAGGGTAAAATTTGTTTCTTGACTTTACGGGATGCCACAGGTAAGTTACAAATAACTGGTATTAAAAGTAAATTACCTGAAGATTTATGGAATAACTTAGTATCTTTAAAGAAAGAAACAATTGTGTGGATAGAAGGTAAAATAAAGAAGAATGATGTTGCACCGAATGGTATTGAAGTTTTACCGGAAAAATTATTAATATTGAACGAAGTCGAAGGTCCAATCCCCATTGATGTTACAGGCAGAACACCGATGGATGAAGGTACAGTATTTAACCTTAGGGAATTAACAATACGCATGCCTCAGAATAATTTACCTTTTGCTGTAAAAGCTCATACAGCTCATGCTATTCGCGAATTCTTTTTAAAAAGAGGTTTCACTGAATTATATTCTCCTTTAATTGTCGCAACTGCAACTGAAGGAGGCGCAACAATGTTTCCAGTCAAATATTTTGATGAAGATGCATTTTTAGCTCAAAGTGCTCAATTTTACAAGCAAGCTGCTGTTACAGCGCACGAGAAAGTATTCGGAATAATACCTTCATTTAGAATGGAAAAATCTCGTACTAGAAAACACGTTGCTGAATTTTGGCAAATTGAAGTTGAAGCAGCATTTCACGATCATATTAGTATGATGCAAGTACTAGAAGATATGCTAGTATATGTAGTAAATACAACAATAAAAACAGCTGAAGAACCACTTGCAGAATTAGGAGCAAAACCATCGAAATTAAAAGGCAATTTCCCACGAGTTACATTTAAGGATTGTAAAGAAATCGTTTCAGGTTTTGATCTTGAGGAACCAGTTAATTTAAATGATGATTTTACTTCACCAGAGGAAACAGCTCTCTCAAATCATTTCAAAACACCATTCTTCATCACTGACTGGCCCGTACATACTCGAGGAATATATTATCGTGTTAATGATGAAGATCCAAAGATTTCGAATAGTTTTGATCTCATGGCACCAGGAGGATTTGTAGAATTATGTACTGGTGGTCAAAGAGTCCATGAGTATGAAAAGATGGTACAAGTCATTAAAAAACAAGGATATAGCTTAGCTTCATATAGCTGGTACCTAAATCTATTCAAATATGGCATACCTCCACATGCTGGCTATGGTTTAGGTCTTGAACGATTGATTTGGTGGATTTGTGGTTTGGACAATATAAAACAAGCTATTATGTTCCCAAGGACTGTCGATATCTTAAAACCATAAAGAGAGATTAATTTAGAGGTTGATTGTTAGTAGCATATATGATTGCAAGCAATACTCACTTTAATCTTATCATATACGAAAAGCTACTACCGTAAATTAAAAAAGGTCGAATGTTTTAATTTGCTAGAATGGTAAAGTATTAAAGAACTGATTAGAAAAGAATGATAGAATATTAGTGGAAAGAAAACTATCGCAAAAAAACAGTTACAATGTACTATTATCATTAAGACCTTTATATTAGGTCAAAATAATAATATGATAGGTGAACTGGTTTCGGATGATGTAAAAGGAAAGAGACAGAAGGCAAAAATTTCCTTTTATTAATATCGAGGTGGCTAGTAGGTTACAAAAATGATTGCGCGTGAGAAAATAATAGAACGGTCTGCTGCTGAATTCTTTGAAGCAAACAAAGCTATTGCGGGCTTTGATAATCCAACAAGATCTACTTATACAAGTGTACGTGAATTAGTAGAAAATGCTTTAGATGCAGCTGAAAAAGGTGGTTTTTTACCAGAGATTGAAATTCGTATTGAATTGATGTCTCCTGAAGAAGTAGGCGACTTAATGGGTATAAAAAATTACAAATTTGATGAAGAAGCTACTAGCGAATTTATAAGATTATCAGTGCGTGATAATGGTATTGGTATACGCCATGATGATATTCCAAAATTATTTGGTAGAGTATTAACTGGTTCTAATTATGGCGAACGTCAATCTCGAGGTCGTTTTGGTTTAGGAGCGAAAATGGTATTAATTTATTCACAATCCACTATTAGAGTGCCATTTGAAATCAAATCTCGATTAGCACTTTCAAAAAAGAAATCTGCTGATTTTACAAGTCACTATAAATTATTTATTGATATAGTAAAAAACGCTCCAGAAATTGTTGATACCAAAAAGTATACTGGTAGCTCAAAAAATCAATTAAAAGGCCATGGAACAGAAGTTTCTGTTTGTTTTGCAGGAACTTGGAGCAGATCAAAAAGATATGTTTACGAATATTTCGATGAAATGGCTGTAATTACACCTTATGCTACTTTCCACATAATTACCCCTGATAATCCTGATGAACCAATTATTCATAAGCGAACAGTTGACGATATTCCTGAACCACCTATTGAAGTTCCACTTCATCCTATAGGTACCGACATCAATCAATTGAAAAGTGAAATCTCTCGAACTGAATCAAAAACTATGCGTGATTTCCTTAAAACTCATTTCCAAAGAATCGGTGATAAAACAGCAGATGAAGTTCTAACAATTTCAAATGTCTCCAAGACTAAAGATCCTAAAAAATTAGATGAAATGGAATTACGTCGTTTAATTCATGAAGGTTTTGTTAAAGTTAAATTCTTCCCACCAGATGGTAAATGCCTTTCTCCTTTAGGTCATAACAATCTTGAAGCAGGTATGAAGATGGTTTATAAACCGGAATTTACTTGCTCTGAAACAAGACCTCCTTCTAGTTACAGTGGTCATGCTTTTCAAGTTGAAGTAGCTATAGGTTATGGTGGCGTGGGGAATTCACCACCTTATAAATTAGCTCGCTTTGCTAATAGGATACCATTACTTTTTGGTGAAGGAAATGATTTGATTAAAAAGACCATCGAAAGTATAAATTGGTCTAATTACAAAACTAATCTCAATAATGACCCATTGATTTTTGCTATATCATTAGTAAGTACAAAAATACCCTTCCCAGAAACTAGCAAAGAGTATATTGCTGAAGTAGATGAAATTAGAAAAGAACTAAGATTATGTTTACAAAAAGCTGGAAGAAAATTAATGAGATTCCAGCGAGCTTTGAAGAAGAGAGAGCAACAAGCAAAAAGAATGCGTATCTTCGAAAAATATGCTCCCATTGCCACTTCCATTGTTGGGCAAATATTGGGCAAGATGGATGAGGACGAGTTTCAATTCTTATTTAGCTCCACTCAATTTAGCAATTGTTTGAAGAATCGTGAAGGATCAGTTTTTCTCCCAAAGAATCCTATACCGGTAGAAGCACTACCAATGGATTCAATAGAAGGTGTTAATCTTGAACGTTATGATATTCAAACACTTCAAGATCTTATTCTCTTAAATGAAGATCAATTGCAAGAATTATTTTCCTTAGGATTATCTGAAGATGCCTTGGATCAATCCGAACAAATTTTACGAGCAATATTAGAGTTACCTGAAATAGCTAAAGACGAATTAGTAGAATCTACTAGTGCTGTTGCGTTAGATGAATTTGCTAAAGAACGAGGTATAATTGATGGAATTGAATTATATGGTGCTTTGGATAACTTATCAAGATTACCTGGTGTAGGTCCTGCAACAGAACGATCTTTAAGAGCTCAAGGAGTTAAAAATGTTAAAGACTTCTTCAACACTGATAATGCATTATTGACAAACAGTAATTTGACAATTAATGATATTGTTGAGTTAAAATCTAAATGTAATGTTGATGTACTTCCAAATATTACTGCAAAAACAGTCTCAGAATTGCATAACATGAAAATCTATAGTGTATTAGATTTCCTTGATTCCAATCCCGAAAAATTACTAAAAATATTTGGATTATCACAAGAAAGAATAGTCTCTTTATTTGAACATATTCGCAAAAATCTTGATCTAGATATAGAGGAATTTCGCAAATCAGAAGGCGAAGAGGTAGCTGAGGAAACAGTTGAAAGTGAAGAAATAAAAATAGCTAAGCATATGAAAGAAAAAGGCCCCACACCACCACCTGGCTTTTTAGAAGCAGATGCTTCTGTTAGCAAACTTGAAGGTGTAGGGAAAGTAATGGCTGAAAGATTAGAACAAAAGGGAATTGAAACTGTCCATAAATTCTATATGGTAGCTAATAGCAGATTGTTGAAAATCAAAGGATTAGGTGAAAAGACTATAGCTCAAAATAGAGGTAATACCGATGTTATGGTTTTACCAAGAATTTCTTTTGAAGGAAAACGAGATCTCAATTTAATGGGTATTTTCACTGTAAAAGAATTCTTAGATGCGGATGACAATCAATTAACAAATATCAGAGGATTACGTTTACCAACTATTACTAAATTAAAAGTTGAAATAGAAGAAAAATTGTTGATGACACCTGGTTCTAGTGTAGTATCAACTAAAAAACCAAAGACAACTACAAAACCAAAAGCTAAACCAGCAGAAAAACCTGAACCTCCTAAAGAAGAAGTGAAACCAAAAGAAAAAGCACCAAAGAAACGAGACCAAACAATAGCTGAATTTCTTGGAACAAAGGAAACAAAGGAAAAAGACACTACAGAGGAGACAAAGAAACCATCGAAAACTACTCCTCCAAAAGATTACATAGAAGCTGATTTAGCTATTAGGAAAATACCTGGCTTAGGGAAGACAACGGAAGAAAATTTCGCTAAACTAGGTGTAAAAACAGCAGGTGATCTTTTCAAGAAGGATATTGGAAAACTATCTGAAGTACGTGGCATATCTGAAGATAAGATAATTGAATTACGTAAAAACTTGTCAGTGGAGGTTTTACCACACATTACCCCTGCAATAAAAGAAGAGCTAAATAGCGTGGGAATATATACTATAAAGCAATTCCAAAATGCAAAAATAGCTTTAACATCATCAGTGAAAGGTTTGGGTGTGAAAACAATTAAAACAATACGAAAGCATATCATGCGCTCATTTAAAACAGCAGCTGAATTGGCTGGGAAATAAAAAAGTGAGGAAGAAAAATGTCAAGCAAAAAATATCCCAAAGAAGTTTCCCGAACAATATTAAAACATGTTCTACATGAACGTGAAGTAATCAAAGGTATGAGACGACATAAAATAGAGGATTTACCTGATGGCATTCACCAGATAAGTGAAATATCTCGAGACGAAGGTATGAGAAGAATAGAGGAGATATTCAAAAGGGTGTTTGTTGACACCATCAATTCGGGAACACCAATATTAAAAGTACCCTCTAGAAGTGCTAGTAATGTTATTTACGATGAAGAATCAGATCTATTATTGTTGGGTGAAAATTTCACTGATAGAAAATGGGATGATATCAGTGCTATTAAGAGATTTACTGCACAATTAAGAGTATTACAGATCATCTATGAATTGTTAGATTTAAACATTCATGGTAGTAAAAGAGAAGTCTTCTATACAGATGTTGCTCTATTCGAAGATCAAAATAGAGGAAGCGATCCATTAATAGAAGATAGTGCTGTAATGTTAGGCACCTACCGAAAGAATATTCATGTGACTGCTAATGATAGAGGGTTAGTAGTTGGCAGAATAAGTTATCTTGATAATGGTGATTTAATAGATTGTACAAAACAAGGATCAAGTGGTAAGAACATTAATCCAATGCAAGACCATATTACCGATTTGCAATCAGATGCAGAGTTCATTTTAGTAGTGGAGAAACAAGCAGCTTTTCTAAGATTAGCAGAAGATAAATTCTATGAAAGATATCCATGTGTAATTATGACTGGTAGTGGACAACCAAACGTAGCTACAAGGATTTTCTTAAGAAGGATGAGTCAAGAATTAGATCTACCAATCTTTGCAATCATGGATTCAGATCCATATGGTTTGGACATACTAAGGGTCTATGGTTTGGGTAGTAAAGCCTTGTCTTATGAGTCTTATGAATTAGCTACTCCTAATATTAAATGGCTAGGCGTTCGTCCTTCAGATTTAGATAAATATAATCTCCCACAGAATACTCGTCTGCCAATGTCTAAGATGGACATTTCTCGTGCTAGAATGATGCTTGAAGAGAAATTCGTTAAAGTTCGTCCTGAATGGGTTAAAGAGCTTCGATTGATGATTGAAACCAGACAAAAAGCAGAAATTCAAGCACTTGCTAGTCGAGGTATTAAATTCTTCACTGAAGAATATCTTCCAACCAAAATTGAAACTGGTGATTGGGTTTAAACTAAATGTTTAATGACGAATTAGTTTTTCGGCATTAAACTATCCTTTTCTATATCAAAAATTACCTTTAGATTTAAAACCAGAGTTAATTTCTTTTTCATCGCAAATTTTATGATTGATAACTCTTAGTTTTGTCAAGTACTAGTGGTGAATTAAATGGTTAAAATGGAACGCGAATTTGTTATGGTTAAACCTGATGGCGTAAAACGTCGTCTCATAGGCGAAATTATTGGTCGGTTAGAACAAGTTGGTCTACGTATTGTTGCGATGAAAATGCTTCATCTTACTAAAGCTATGGCTGAGGAACACTATGCTGTTCACAAAGGTAAACCTTTCTATGATAAGCTCGTTAAATTTATTTCCAGTGGTCCCGCTATTGCAATGATTGTTGAAGGTAAGGATGCTGTGAAACGTGTTCGTAAACTTGCTGGAGCAACCAATCCTATGGATGCTGAAGTTGGTTCTATCCGCGGTGATTTTGGTATGGATATTGGTCGTAATGTTATCCATGCTGCTGATTCACCAGAAAATGCTAAAATAGAGTATTCTATTTATTTTACAGAGGAAGAAATATTAGCAAATGAAATTCCAGATGAAAAATGGATCTATGAATAATTTAGTAGAGGAATAACTATTATCTTTGGAGGATTACCGTATGTCGCAAGAAAAACAAGTTGATCAGGAACCTGTTGAAAAAGAAATCAAAATCGATGAATCTAAGCGTATTAAAGCGCCTATTTGTGTAATCTTGGGACATATCGATCATGGTAAAACCTCCATTTTAGATGCTGTTCGTGGCACTGCTGTTCAAGCTCGTGAAGCAGGTGGTATTACACAACAAATTGGTGCTTCATATTTTCCAATTGAAACCATTCAAGACATCTGTGGTGAGATGATGTCTAAAGGGTCAATAAAGCTCAAGCTTCCTGGTATACTTATTGTTGACACTCCTGGTCATGCTGCTTTCTTAAATCTTAGAGCACGTGGTACCTCTGTTGCTGATATTGCTATACTTGTTGTTGATGTTCAAGCTGGTTTCCAACCACAAACCTTTGAATCATTACGCCTACTTAAACAAAGAAAAATACCATTCCTTGTTGCAGCTAATAAGATTGATCGCGTAGCAGGTTGGAAATCAAATAAAGGTGATTCCTTTATTAAAACATATAAAAAACAAACAGTTGACACACAGCATGCATTAGATAATCATTTGTATGTATTGATGGGCGAGCTCTCAAAATTAAACTACCCATCAAATAGATACGATCAAATTCGTAATTATACTGAAAATGTTGCCATTGTTCCTACCAGTGCAAAGACTCATGAGGGGATTCAAGATTTATTTCTTGTTTTGTCTGGTTTAGCACAACAATTTTTGATGAAAAAACTGGAATATAGTGAGGGACCTGGTGAGGGAACTATTCTTGAGGTAACTGAAGAAGTCGGTATGGGTAAAACTATCAACGTAATAGTACACAAAGGTACTTTTTGTAAAAATGATCATATTGTCTATGGTGGAAAAGAAAAGGCTCATGAAGCAAAAATTAGAGCTTTATTAGAACCAAAAGAATTAGATGAAATTCGAGACCCACGTGAGAAGTTCAATTCTATCGAAAAAGTTCATGCAGCTGCTGGGATCAAAATTGCTGGTTCGGGATTAAATGATGCTGTTGCAGGTGCCCAAGTTTTAGTCGCTAATACCCCCGAAGAAATCAAAAAAGCAATTAAGAGTATTGAGGATGAGCTTAAGGTAATTAAAATTGATACTGAAAAAGAAGGTATCATTATAAAAGCCAATACTATAGGTGCCCTAGAAGCTCTTGTGAAAGAGTTTAGTGACCGTAGAATCCCTATTAAATACGCTGATATTGGTGATATCACTAAGAATAATGTTACTGAAGCAATTATAGTTAAAGAAACATCACCAGCTTTAGCAGCAATAATTGGTTTTAATGTTGATGTTCTCCCTGACGCTCAAGAAGAGCTTGAAGTAAACAATATTGCATTATTCCAAAGTGAAATTATTTACACTTTATTAGATGAATATCAACATTGGAAAATTGATGTTGAAAACAAATTAAAAGCAGAAAGCTTGAAAGATTTGACCTTTCCAGCAAAAATTAAGATCTTGCCAGGAATGGTTTTTCGAGCTAGTAAGCCAGCAATTGTAGGAGTAGAAGTTTTGGCAGGGCGTATTTCACCACGTGTTCCTATAATACGTGGCACCGATGGTAAAAAATGTGGTTCTATTCAGCAAATTCAAGAGAATAATCAATCAGTTAAAGAAGCACGCAAAGGAAAACAAGTGGCTATTTCAATACGTGGACCAACTATTGGAAGGCAAATAACTGAGGATATGGAATTATTTGTAGATTTACCTGAAAGTGTTGTGCGTAAAATTAAAGATAAATATCTTGAAGAACTTACTGTTGATGAGAAAGAAGCTTTGGATGATCTTATTACCCTCAAAAGAAGTATGGGTGAAGAGAACAAATATTGGGCTTTCTAATAATAATGACTAAGAAATAACTTTGAAAGGGTATTCTTTTCTCCTTTACGAATAATTTGGCAGTTTCACTACACTTAAAAAAGTTAAATAAAAAATAACCTTAGAAAAACATCAAATATGATTGAAGATATTATTGTATAAGGTTAAGTAATAATTATTAATTGTACACTGGTTGAAATCTTAGAGGAAAGAAATGAATGATTCAATTCATATGGATAATAATTAAGGATACCCCTGCTACTGGGATGAGGTTTATTAAAATTTCAGATCAAGAAGAGCGAAGCCGTCTTGAAAAGTTCTATGGGTGGTTAAGTGGTCCTGTAAGTGAATTTACTGAGAAAGTTCAAGATATCATCATTGACGGTACTAAATATTATTACCATACACGATCTGATGTGTTATTCGTTGTAGGAACCGATCTAGAAGAAACAAGCATTCCATCAGTTTTTCTACCAGAACTTGAAGAATTATTTTTTGAACAATTCCCGGAATATGTAGCAAAAGCATTTGATCCAAAAGACATTTCATCATTCAGAGTTTTTGATAAAACATTAACAGCATTGGTTAAAGCTTTTATTCAAAGAAAAATTGAAAGCGCTGGAAGCAGAAAAGATTTAGATGCTTTTGAGGTGCTAAATCTCCCATCTGAATTCCAGATGGTAGCATTAGTATTGGTAAAAATGCAAGTTGTTACACCAGATATGGTTTCACAAGTTACAGGCATTCCAGCTAATGATGTAGAAAGACAACTACGAGAAATATATGACAAGGGCTATTTATTTATTACAAAAATATCTAACAAATCATATTATTCAATTAAACCTTTTGAATCAGATGAAGGAACACGAATAATAACGCCAAGATCACCTCAAACAACTAGCGCTGAGGAAATAGCTCAATTAAATAAAACAGATGATGAATCATCCACTCAAACAGCGTATCCCTCTTTTGATACAACAGCAGAAAGTGAAGTTAAAAAACCGAAATTTGATTTTTCAGATGTAGAAATTTCTCAAAAAAGAGAAGAATCTACTCAAGATTCTATTGGATCAGCTATGATGCCCCCTATGGATTGGGAGAAAAGAAGCATCTCAGCTGAAAGCTCTTTTGGTTTTGATACTCAAACGAGAGAGGATATTGGAGAAACAATTACACCTCAAATAGACAAAGAAGAAGATGAAGAGGGTATAAAAATACGAAGTGAACAAAAAGGGATAAAATTAAAGGAAGACCCAATAGCAAAAGAAATTGACCTTTCTCATCAAGAAACAATAATTATACCTAAAAATGGATTCTTACCACCAAATTCCTTACGGCGAGAAAAGGGATTTAATACTGGTAAAATACGAATCCCAAGTGATCGAAATAAAGATTCATTTATATTAATGAAAAGGATTAAGCGTGATTTTGAAAACATCATTGAAGCACTATTCATGGGAGACTTTTTAGTAATTACTGGTGAAGAACCAGAATTAAATGATGAGATATTAATTGATTCAATTTTTGAGAATTTGCAAATATTAGCTCCTCACAGAGAATTAGAATGTGTTAAAAGTACAATGTTCATCCATCCAAAAGAAGCTGACGTAATAGCTATACCAGAAGAACAATTGAAATATTATTCATGGGCAACAATAATTGATATAACACAAAATAAAGTAATTGGCGGAAAGTCAAGCGACTTTTCAAAGAACCTTGTTAAAAAAATAAAGAAGCTAGACGCCCCAAAAGATCTTTTGAAGGAACTAACTAATTCAGCATCAATTTTGCTAAAAGTCGCAAGAGATATTAATACCTTAAAAATTGAAGGAAGACCCCCTGATTTGTATCTTAATGAGGTGAAAAAAACTTTTGGGGTAGTTGTATTAGATGCAGGATTAGCATTATCAGAGCGATTAATAAGACTACATAAAGACTGTGCTTACATCGCAGGATTTTATATTAGAAAAGGACTGGATATCGTTGTTAGAGCTATTATTCTCGGTGAACCTATTGTGGTGATAGGAGATGATCCAATAGATGTTTACCATATCATAGAAGCTTTAGCGATATTCGCACCACATAAAGCGATCAATGCACAAATATGGACGACAAATTTTGCTGGTATAGCTTCAAGTACATTTGATATTATGGGTGCTCAAGAAGGAACAGATAAATTATTCAAAGAAGCAGTAAAAGTGAACTTACGTTCAATGAATGCTTATGGTGGTCCTCGCTCAGAATATCTCCATACCTTCTTGAGAAAAATGTGGAGACGAAGATCAAAAGATAGACCGAAATTCATTCGCGATAACATCATCGAGATGATTAATAATATTAACAAAATAGTTCAAAAGGTCCAAGCTATGAACGATAAAAAACCATCAAAGCAAACCATCAAAGAAATATTCGCTGAATTTGATGATAATTTCGATGAATTTGTTATAGACTTTATACAAAAACTTAGCCCAAGTTTAGCAGAAAAAATAGCTCAAGGTTTAAAATAAGCACGAATACACTTGGTGGTAAACCTATTTTTATTATATTGCAACAAAAATTAAAAAGCAAGAAGTTATCATACTACTATCATTGTAACTATAAAAAAATACTGGACGTGAAACAGTGAGAAAAGGTCCCCTAATTGCAGCTATTGTAAATATCGTAATCGGAATAGCTATGACTATTCTTGGTGCCGTAATGTATAATGACGGCAATCTATATAATTGGCCCGATTGGGTCATGTGGTTTGGTATAATTATTGTTGGAATAGGATTAATTGTTTTAGTCGTAGCCTTCATTAAAAAACCCGGTGCAGAAGAAAAAGAACAAACTACTTCGGCATGAAATTTACATACCATTTTTTTTCCTTTTTCTTTATTCTCATCATTTTTTGCATTTTTTAAACATTTAATCTTCATTGAATTATAGGATTAAATTAAAAGGTCACTGTAAAAGAAATCATAAGTCATTCTTAAATTAATAAGAATGAATTTCTCAGACTGATGAGAACCTTTTTTATACACTGTGAGATATATTTCTATAATGGATTGAAAAAATCCACATTATGAGGTGTTAACAATTAAGATGGGATTTAAAAGAATGGTCTTACCCTTCGCTTTGATAATTTGTTTGAGTATTTTGCCATACTTGGCAACACCTGCACAAGCAAAAAATCCAGGACCATTTTTCTCAATAAGTATACTTGCGCCAAATACCAGTCAAGCAAGAAACCAATGGGCTACCTTAATGGTAGAACAATTGCCTAAGATTGGTATTGCTGTTGATGTATTCGATCACACAGGCTGGGCACAAATAGGACCAAGAACTTGGAGTCATCCAGGACCTTATCCAATACCTACCTACGCAGAGGGAGGATTTGATATTCTCTTTATCGGCTATGGTTGGGGCCTAGACTTTGATCCTACAGGTTTATTCACTAGTGATGGTTGGACACCCGCTGGCGATAATTATTATCAATACGCTAATCCGGAAATGGACTGGGCTGTAGGTAATTATACCCAATCATTTGTTTTCAATGAACGAATGGAATGGGCTAAAGAGATTCAAGAAATCCTTTATGAGGATAACCCTTCACTCTGTATTCTCTATAAAACTTCACTCTACGCTCATGAGCCAGGTTTAGCTGGTTGGAGCCCCTTATTATGGGCTTCCAGTTATCAACCAATGGAAAATTGGTCCCTTAATGGTCAAACTGATTTCCATTATGCTGTACCAGCTGACTTTGTTGATTTCCATCCTTGGTTATACGAATCCACTTATGATGCCGGTTGGTTACGTCAAATCTTCAATGGCATTTATGATCGAGATCCAACTCAAAGTAACTCCTATCAACCACGTATTGCTCAAAGTGTTACTAGTGGTGATGGTTTGACTTATAATATTGCCCTCAAGCCTAACCTTTACTGGGCTGATGGTGCACCTTTAACCGTTGATGATATTATCTATAATTATCAATTAGGTGTTACCGCTTCCTTAGGCCATACTACTTACTCCTTTTTCACTCAATACTGGAATAATGACTCAGTTGTCAAAATAAGTGATACAGAATGTACAATAACCTTCCTTCAACCATATGTTTTCCAAGATGGCAATTTAGCTTTAGATTTATTACCTAAACACATTTGGGAATCCGTTGCTCCTATAGATCATGCTTCACAAGCTATTTCCTGGGCTACTTCTGAACCAAGTAAATTATTTGGTTGTGGTCCTTATCGTTTAGCTGCATGGGATGCAACAAATGCAATTATCCACTTAACCAAGAATGATTACTTTGATGATTGGTTTGGTGTTGAACCAAACTTTGATGATGTTTACTTTGAATCTTATTCCAACAAAGAAGGCGCTTTAGCAGCTTTAGGCACAGGCTTAGTTGATATGCTTGATTCAGAATTCTATGTAACTGTAAGCGATTTATCTGGTCTCCCAGGTTCTGACTACGATACTGTTGACAATCCTGGAAACCAAGAAATGAGTATTAATATGCTACATCCTTACATTGGCACTGGTGAACTCTGCCCAATTGCAGGAACAGAATCTGGTAAACACATTCGAAAAGCTATTAGTCATATAATTCCAAGACAAATCATTGTTGATGAAATCCTCGATGGATTAGGTAGAGCTGGAGTTACTCACTGGCCTAGTGTTTCAGTTGGTTTTGATGAATCACTTGAACCTTATGAGTACTCTGTTGACACAGCACTTGCTCATATGGCTGCTGCTGGTTTCGATGTTTCTATCACGGAAGTCAATGGTATTGGTTTAGCTGTCGTTATTAGTATTTTAGCTTTAGTAGGCGCATCTCAAGTATTCTTCCTAAAACGAAGAAAATAAGTTAGAAATTTGATATCCTTTAAGATCGAGAAATAGCCAATTGGGCTATTTCTTCTTTTTTTCCTTTCCCAATCTATTAATAATTTTAATTTTCTTTTTCTAATTAATACTTAATAAGCAAAGGTTTTTTTTGTATGAGTTCCATTCTTGTATAGTTAGAATTTCAATTTATATTATTTAATCATATAAAATTGAGGTCATTATCAATGGGTTATGCAAGTCAATTAGGAACCTTTAGCGTTACCATTAAGAAGAAATTTTACTCGTTAACTTTACCAATTTTTATCTGCTCAATTCTTAGTGGTTTATGTAGTATAGTTGTTTTCGGGTTTTTCTTCACTGAAGCTGGTGGCGGCTCTGGTCCTCCCCCTGCAAGCCCTTTTGAAAGCCCTTATTTAACTGCTTTAATGTATGTTGGTATCGCCTTTATCGGTGCTACTGGTATATTCTTAATTTTTAAATATGGTAATATCAAATTGCTCCGAGCTTTATTTGCTGTTGCTATTGCTTTAACATCATTTTTCTTTATATTTCTCTTTATACTTACTTCTCCTTACTACCTTCTTGATCTTCTAACTGATAACCACGTATTCGCTCCAAGCACAGAAAAGATCATCCTTTCATTAGCAGTTATTTTTGGAATAGCTTATTCAGCTTTTACTGTAGTTTCTATGGTTTATCGTTTAGTCCCTGATCCACTTCCACAAATCATGGCTATGCTATTTGCAGTTTTTGCTGGAACCTTTTTAGCAACCTTCCTTCCACCTTTAGCTTCTGTATTGGTAATGATAGGTTTGAGTGTATATGATATCATTTCTGTTTTTAAAGGACCAATAAAGAAAATAGCTGAATTAAGTGAAGAGCGTTACAGAGCTGAAATGGCAAATAATACTCAACCTGTAGATTCAAATGAAACCATTGATAAATTAATTGAAGCTAGTACTTCATCCGATAATATAGACAATGAAACTACACCTACAAATGGTGAAACGTCGAATTCACGTCTATCAGATAATGAGGAAGAGTACATTTATACTGATTATATTGAATTAGGTCTAGGAGATTTGGCTTTCTTTGGTATGATTGTGAGTTTCTCACTTCTCTATTTAGGGTTCTATGCTGCAATAGCTTCCTTTGTTGGTGTTATTATTGGTGCTATTTGTACAATCAAATTACTTGATAAAGTAAAAATGATGCCAGGTTTACCATTATCAATAGGTTTAGGTTTAGTATTAGCTTTCATTGTTTGGGGAATTCTCGCAATAATTGGTTTTGAAGGTTGGGGTTATAATATGCCTAATTGGTTTGGATTTTGAGAACAAATAAAATAATGAATTGATAGCTGAGAAATTACTCTCAGCATTTTTATTAAAATAAAAGAAAGGGAAAATAAATTGGTTTTAATCCCAATTTAATAATCCATGTCGTATTCTTCTTCTTGACCTTCTGTTTGAATTTGCATACTGCTTGGGAGTACTTTGAAGGTAAAGTCTTCAATTGTTTCTGGAATTGAGCCATCAGGAGGAATGTCACCACGAGCTCTAAGAATTTCTCTTGCTAATAACCAATAAACTAATGCTAGTGCTCTTCGACCTTTGTTATTAGTTGGAACACAGATGTCTACACCTTGCAATTCATTATCTGTATCACACATAGCACCAACTACAACTCCTACTTTATTTGCTTCTTTTATTGCTTGTCGATCAGCACGTGGATCTGTTACTAGAATTACTTCTGGCTCTATAAAACCTGAAAATTCAGGGTTTGTTAATGTTCCAGGAATGAAACGACCCGGTAAGCTCAAGAAACCACAAACTTTCGCTAGTTTGCTACCAGGTACCTGACCATATTGTCTAGCTGAAAAGATAGCTACTTGTTTAGGGTCAAATCGAGCTAAAAATTTGGCTAATATTCTAATTCGTTCATCTGTAGCTCGTACATCTAATACATATAAGCCATCACTTCTGACGAGGTAAATAAAATCCTTCATTGATTTTGTGCCTATTCTGGTGCCAATATGTACACCTGCAGCTAAGTATTCATCTAAACCAATTAGTAATTCTTCTGTTATTTGATCTGGTTCTATTGACAATGTTATATACCTCAAATATTATTAAACTTCAAATATTGATTATATTATCTTATAAAGCAAAATCCATTACAATTCGTTTTTAATTCTTTTGTTTATAATGATTTCAGTTAATTAAATAATTGCTGGAAAAAAAACGATTAAAAAATTTCTTATCTTTCCATCAAATTTTCTAGGTTTTTTATCGCTTCATCGCTGCTATGGATCATATTTCTAACAATACTTCTAATTTGACCACTAATTACTTCTTCCCCACAAACTGCTACGACCACTTTCTTAGCAGGTCGCCCATCATTCATAGTACTATCATATATTTCAAAAATTAATTTCAGCTCACCCATGATCATTTCTCTTACTTCAAGCATTGTCACCGTGGTAAATAAAATAGAGATTTCACGTTCATTAAACAGCTTTTCACAAGGATAAGGAGAAGCAATTAATTCTACTTCAGGTCCCATGTCATTAACATCTATACTAAAGACACTAATGATTTGTTTTCGAAGACCTTTCTGCACGCGTTTGTCTTTGCATTCAGGTAATCTAAATCTTGACATGTTGTTTACACCTAAGTTAAAATAAAAAAGATTCTGAGCCTAAGCAAATCAAATTATTTCTACTTTACAAAAAATATAATCTGATGGTAGTAATAAGGTTAATGGAATGACAAAATGAAATTAAAAGAAGAAAAAATAAGAAAAAAAGAATCCCAAAAGGGATTTTCCTTTAATTATTTCAATGGAATATAAAGACTTGATTTTGTTGCACCCATACCAGGTGAACCATGTCGAACAAGTTTTGTTGTAAGAACGAATTCGCCAAAAACATGACCAATTTGATCTGGATGAACAATAAATTCAACGAAATCTTTGCCATTGTGAACAGCAATTTTAGCATATACCATCTCTGGTAATACAATCATATCTCGTAAATGAGTTTTTATTGGTTTTATTCTCTTTTCACCGTCTTTGATTATTCTTACTTGTTGACGGATATCTTCTAACAATTTCTTTCTAGTTGCATCCCAATAAGTTGGTCTAGTTAAGCTTCTTCTTTTTCGTGAGGGTAGCATTTTTATGAATTCATCCATGGATTTAGCTTGTAATTCCTCAAGTGTTAATCCCATGTAACTAAATTTACGAATTTCTTGTTGAGTTACTTCTTGTGTGGACAATTTTTTTCAATCCTATTTTTTTGTTAAATTAACAATGATTAGTAATCTGTATCACTTTTGCTATAGTTAGCTATTAAAAATCTTTCTTTTGTCAATGAAATTAAATAGCAATTCTATGTTAAAATAATACTTGATAGGCAATAATTACATAACATTTAGATGTAAGTTTTATATTAAGGATTAATAATCTCATCATTGATTTGAATAATAGTTGGTATAAGAATGATATATTGGGATACTCACTCAGAACTGCTAGCTACAGGGTTATCGTTACAAACCATTGCTGAAATTCTTACCTCGAGTAAAACACTAGAAGAAATTACCGATTCCCTAAAGAGATTTGATAAGAAATACTTGACAAGATATCTCATTTTCAAAAAATATAATGAATTAGTATTAAATGGTAATCAGAAATTACCTATTATACCAATTATTACTGGTATCCCTGGTGTTGGAAAAACTGCAATAGCCAAAGAACTTGCTACAGCATTGAATATTGCTCATGTCATTGGGGGAGATGCATTGCGTTCATCTTTACGGTTTGTTTTACCTAAAGAACAAAATGAGGTTTTTTTCAGCAGTGTTTATGATTCTTGGAAATTTTTTGGTGATTATACAATAGAAAATCTACGGAAAGGTTTTGACACACAAGCAAAGATAATGAATTCTGTTGTTGAAAAAGTGATTGCTGATAGAGGATTAAGAGATGGCGAAAGTATGATTGTTGAGTATTTGCATTTCTTACCTTCCCACTATCAAAAGGACGTGTTGAAACACCCTAGTATAATTCCAATAGCTCTTGTAATTAGTGATGAATCTATTTATTTGGAAAGACTTCAAAGGAGAAACATTTACTCTCATTTACGAAGCTCTGGTGATCGCTTGATAGCTCAAAGGGAAAAATATCTTTTATTACAAGAGTATCAAATGTCTATTTTTGAAAAATATAATATTGAAGTCATCAATATTGATGACATTGAACAAGGTTATGATTTAGTCTTGGATTATCTTTTGCAACGAATCGATAATTTAAATCAACTTAAGGATTATTCAGAAATTATTTCCCTTGTGAATGAAATAGAAAAGAACCGTAAATAGGTATTAAGGGTGTAAATAGATGAAAAAAACCACAACAGCAACAGCTTTTCCAACAATACCAATAATCTTTCTAGGTGGTATTACACCAAATCGAAAACCTTTGTATGATACCATGGGTTTGGCTGTTACTAGCTTATCTGAAAGCACCCGCACAGAAACTAAGATTAATATTCTAAACTCAACAACAAAACAACCAAAAATTCATTTTTTCTTAAATAATAATAAGATAAAAGGCAAACGAGGTAGCCAAATACTTGCTGCTGTGAACGATTTTATGGCATCAAATTCATTAAAGGCTGAAATTGAAATTCAATCAACCAATTATGAAATCTTTAGCGGTAGTTCGGATTCTGGTTTAGCTGCATTATTTGTTGGATTAGATGATTTATTTGAACTTAATCTAAGTAAAGAGGAATTATTGAGCTATGCAATGAAAGGTTCTGAAAGTGCAGGTAGAAGCTTATTTGGAGGTTTAACATTAACTCAAGCAAATGCAGATCCCTTAATCGTTTCACAATTAGCCTCAGAAAAAGATTTAGAATCGATAAGGCTTTTTTCCATTCCTTTCCATTATGATTCGCGGATATCAGCAGATGAAATTCATGCTAGAATTATTACTCATCCTGAGTTTAATCAGCGAGTAACAAAAATACCTTATTGGGTTCAAGAAATAAAGGCAGCTATTAAACAGAAGGATTTTATCAAAATGCTTGAACTTGCAGAAGAAAACATAAGAAATGCTCATGAATTATTAGAAGGTGTAAATCTTTTTGTAAGAAAATCTGAAATGTTGTCACTTTGTATGGATATTGAACAAATGCGCCAAGAAGGGATACTTGCCTATTATCTAATAGGAGGTGGTAATTTAGTCACAGTAGCTACAGTAAAAGAATATACTAACGAAGTAACAGCAAAACTAACAAACAAGAAATGGCACTTTTATGATTTCAAAGTAGCAAGTGGTCCAAAAATTATTAGTGAAAGTAACAAAACTCTTATCACAGAGAAGTATTAATTAAAAAATCATAGCGTAATGCTTTAGATACAATAAAGGAATAATTTAATTATCTTAAATTCAATCATTATTTAAGAAATCAATTTAGATTATTAATTTGGCATGGGGTTATAATTTAAATGACTAAAAAGAAGCATGAAATTCCACAAATAACTATGGCAAAAATTATGAAATTAGATCCTAATGAATCTATTAATCTAACGAGTGATTTCTTATCAGCTTTGAAACCTGAAATCGGGGAATATGCTATCATCGTTCTTACTCCTAACACAAAAATAATCCGAATAATCCCAACAAATACCAATAAAGTCTATAAAATTGGTATAGATATTGGCAAATTAACACCTGATTTTTTGAGAAAAATTGGCAATTTATTTTTAGCTTTAGGATTAAAATCTCTTTACTCAACAGGTTTATGTTTTGTTGAAGAGACATGTGTATTTGATGGCTATGTTGATTCAGACGAATTCGAAAAAATAGATATTAATGAGTTAAAGAATAAAATTATGTTAGTGGATGGTATAACAGGAGTTAATATTTCAATTCTCGAAGTAGAATAACTTTAATCGGTTATACTTTAATATCTGCTTTTGAGCCATTAGTATTTTTCAAGAATTTTCCAAATGATTTTGCCAGCATGTTCTCCTTTCTCAATCTTCTTTTTACTTGCTAATTTATCAAGTAAATCTATGAATTCATTTTTAGGTAAAGGAGGTTTGGCCATTTTCATTAATTCCATAGTATATTTGGCATGCAAAGCATCTTCAAATTCAAACGTAGCACCGACAAATAGATCAAGAATATCATACTCAATTGGAGTTAATTCATTATCATTTGCAATGTTTTGAGTAATAGCGTCAGTGTTAGTAGCAGTAGCATTGGTAGCAGAAGTTGTAACAGATTTTGTGGTAATTTTACCATTATCTGATAGAATATCAAGTAAGGATTTCCCTTTAGGAGAAGAAGCAGCTAAACCATATAATTGAGCAATAATTTCCATTGAACATCTAGCAAAATCATCACGTGAGGTGAAATACCCTTCTTCTGTTAATTTATCGATGAATTCAGCTAATTTTTTTGGTACTTTTGTTTGTATAATATAGTCGTCTGACAATATTATTATCTCCCATTATATGTTAGTGTACTAGTAAATAAAGGCACATAATATCTGAATACTAAGTTATTAATATTCATCCAAATAGGCAATTTCTAGTAATTTTATTGAATATTTCTTTAGGGTTTATAGAATTTTTCCTTAAGTAACTAAGTTTAAAATTCCTTTGACACTTGAGCCATTTCTGTTAGCACTTTATATGGATCTTGAGCTTTTACTATTCCTGATGCAATTAGTATTCCTTTTGTTCCAAGTTCGAGAGCTTTTTTCACATCCTCTGCATTTGTAATTCCTGCACCGCATAATGGCACAACCTTTGAATTTATTTTATCTATCTTTTCAACAGTTGCTGTGATAACTTCTGGTTTAGCTGTGCTTACGGATATGCCACTACCAATTAATTCTGGCGGTTCCGTTGCACAACAATCAGGGTTTAAAGCTGCAATTGCGCCAGCAATTTTTGGTGTGCTTGCACATACACATGTGAACAAACCATGCTTTTTCGCTAATTCTATAACAGTATCTATACTGACCAATTTGATTTTTCGTTCACTGTGATTAATAAGTGTACCAACTGCGCCAGCTTCTTTTATTGCTTCAATTAATATTTGACCGGTATTACTACCTTGTTCAATGGGATCAATATGTTGGGAAAAAACAGGAATAGAAACTTCTGAAGCAATCAAGCGAATATCAACTGCTTGAACAGCAATTGCTATACAGATACCTGTTTCATCTGAAACTTGCTCGCAGATTTTAGCGAGCTTTAATGCATTCTCTCCGGTTGATTGTAAATAAGTTTTAAAATTGACCAATATTAGTGGATAGCTAATTTTACCCATTATATCAACTCGTACAATAATTGATTATCTTTTGCTTATTCAATGTATTACCAAATTTAAAATCTTCTAGAAAATCACTTTTTTTTACATATAATTACTATTAAATAAATAATTAATATTAGTAAAGTCACTATCAAATATATTTGTAGTTTTTCGGAGCCGTTTAAATGATAATAACTCTTGCGACTATGAATTTCCGCCTCTGTCATTTGTTACGTGAAAAACTTACAAAATCAGGATTTACTATTGAACAAATAATCCCTGGTAGAAAACCACCTCGAGGATCTATATTAGTTGTTACTACAGAAGAGGAATACAAGGAATTTGATGGTCTGTATGAAAAATTGGTTATCTTAACATCAAGTGATATTTTATCCATAAATAAAAGCTATTCTAAAATTATGCTAGGTATTGAAGGGAAACCTGTTTGGGAATCTTTGATAATTGGAGTTGATCCTGGAATTACCATTGGAATTGCTATAATTACAGATGGGTGTTTACGTACCGTTCTAGAAACAAGGGATTTAAAAGAGGCAATTGATTTTATAATTAGCTCCATAAAAAACACCCCATCAAAAATGACTATTATTCGAGTTGGTTCTACAGGGGGGTACCGTCGTGTTCTTCTTCTAAATGAATTGCTCAATGTCAAACCTACTGAAGTTGCGTTAGAGGTTGTTGATGAATTACAAACTACGCCTGCTAGTTGCCAAGAAGCTAAAGCTGGAATAGTCGAAGGAACACTAGAAGGTGTGAAACTCAAAGCTGGAAAAGATGCTACTGCTGCAATGGAAATAGCTTTTCGTTTGGGTGAAAGTGTAAAAACACCAGAAACCTGGAAAGTGTCAGAAGGTGAATTGAAGGAAATACAAATGCTTTCAAGGCAATTTTCAAGAGGAGTCGTTACAATTTCACAAGAATTGGCTAAAAAAGTAGGTCTTGGACAAATCACTATTGAGGAAGCTATTGAGCTTCAAAAGAAACAAAGAAAATAACAATAAGGGTGAAGCTTATTAGGATTCATTTGTATTATTATTTGGAGAATTCTTTTAATTGAATAATAAGAAATCAAAACCTAAACCATCATTAACTATCAAAAGGAAAAAATCTTATGAGATTTTCCCTGATATCCTCTCTGATATAAAAGAGAATGGAAAACTGTCGGCTGATAATATTGATGAGCTAGAAAAAATCTTTGGTGACAGAGTTCAAAAAGCAATAGGTCTTGTGAGTTCAAACAAAGTAGTAAAATACACCTTTGTACCATCAAAGATTATTCGTTGGGTAGTTGTTGGTCACGAAAAAGAATATCTCGTTATAGAAAAAACATTTTGTTCTTGTAAAGGTTTTATTTATACAACTCTTCTCAGAAAAGGAGCTCCATCTTGTTATCATTTATTAGCTAGAGAATTAGCTGAAAGAATGAACAAATTTAAGGAAGTAACCTTAGATGATGTTCATTATCAAGAATCAATGAATAAATGGTTGTCCTAATAAATCAATCATCGATTTTATGAAGATGAATAACGTCTAATTGTGTGCAAATAGCTTGTGTACCTAATATACTTGTAAAACTAGGTAAAGTACGACCATCATCACCGGAAATTAACTCTTTAATATATAATCCTCCATCGCCTGTTATCTCTGCCTCAAATTCAACATCGTTTATTCTTCGTGTTTTCACTTCATAAACTGTCTTCAATCTTCTAAGATCAGCTCTTCGATGCATAACCCTTTGAGGTGTTTTTTGTTTTAATTCAACGTTTCTCAATTCATTTTCTAACCTTTGTAAATCTTCATCTGAAATTTTACTTTCAACATGAATAATTGCTCTATATGTTTTGTGGGTTTTTTCTGATAGGTTTTTCAATTCTTGAACTGTTTTTTTATCTGCAAATTCTAAATTTAAGACTTCTACTTTCTTCTTTGCCTTTTTGTTTACTAATTTCTCGATTTTCCTCAAATTCAATTGTCTTTTCTGTGGGTTTAAGATTTCTAAAACGAAAGGTCTGCCATTTCCTAACATTAATGCATCGATGTCCTCTCTACCCCCTCCATGGAATTTCGTTCCCTTACCACCTGCTTTTTTCATAATTGGTCCAGCAATAATTTCTTCTACACTTTCCTGATAGAGTTTCCCAGTAAAATTACATTTTTGGCATCCTTTACCATTGCACTCCCAACAAGGCCATTTACTTTGTGGAATAGTTCTAACAAATTTCCTATAACGACCAGCAATAAATAACGATCTCTTTTCAAAGGTGACATCTTGGTTAGGTAAATCTATTATAATTGTAATATCAGGTAAATCAAAGTTAGGCTCTTTATTAGTTGATTTCATAAGTAATTTACCAATTTCTCGAGTGAATTCTGACTTAATACTCTCACCTGTTGAGATGCTAAATTTACCCCTAATAATATCTTCTTTTTCAATTAATTCGGGAAACATTTTGGCTCCTATAAGAAATGTTTGGTAATCTTCTTTAGATAATAGAGTTGTTAGGTGAATTACGTATTGAGATAGATTTTCAAATAAATCATCACACAAATCACATCTTTTAGTTTCCATTGTAAGATATTCTTTGTTGTATTTCTTTTGCAATGATTGTCTTGCTAACATATTACCCATTTGAGCTATATTATCCAAAATCTCATATGCTTCTTTGTTATCGGGAATTTTATCCCATAATTCTAAAACAAGAGCTTCCTTTATTATTGCTCCTCTCTCATTATTTGCTAACCCATAACCTAATAGTGCAAATTGTCTTCCTAAACAATGATCGCAAAGTCGACATTCTTTTAAAATTGCTGTAGCAAGTTCAAGCATAGTTGAAAATATTTTGCATGTAGTTTTTAATCTTCCCATTGATTACATGTAAAAACACATTTTATTTATCTTTAAAATGCTCCCAACCTTTAGGGATTATTTCTTGACTTTCGCCATTTACTAATAACATTAATTTAGAAGGGTGCTTAGAGCTAATAGTTCCTATTTTACAAAAATCTATATCCTCATTCTTAAGATGTTGTTCAACCAATTCACGATTTTTTGGATTAATTGTAAATACTAGCTCGAATTCTTCACCTGCATACAATATCAAATCATCAATGTTTAATTTATGGTTTTTAGCAAATTCAAGCGCAAAAGGGTCTATTGGAAGATTATCTATTATAATTCCACACTCATTTTTATTCCTTATTAATTCTTTTAGACACCAAGCCAATCCATCACTGCTATCAATACAACTTGTAATTACCCCTAATTTTGCGAATAGCAATCCTGCTTTCAATCTAGCTTCTGGTTGGTAAATGGCTTGATAAAATCTCTCTCTTTGCTTTTTTGTGCAGTTGTAATTTTCAATAAAAACTTTGAATCCTGCTCCAGTCAACCCAAAATTGCCTGTTGTATATATTAAATCTCCAATATTTGCACCATTACGTTTAATTAAAGATTCTTTTTTTGAAATCCCTAATGCTACTACAGATAATATTATGTCATCAGCTGCATTAGTATCTCCACCAAGAAATTTTGCCCCATACTTAATTCCAGTATCTTTAATTCCTTTTACTAATTGAATAGTATCCTTTGTTTTGTATTCCTCGGGGAATGCTCCTGATGCAATAATGTATAAAGGCTGAACGCCTTTTGCTGCAAGATCGCTAATAGCCATAGTAGTTGCCTTAGCTCCCATTTGATAAGAAGTCATATTTGGTGGTGCATCAGTATTAGCAACAAAAGTATCAATATTTACAACAATCGATTGTTTATCATCTAATGAAAATGCAACAGCATCATCATTAAAGGGTAAATCACCATCATCAACTAATTTTTCAAATAATGCAAGCAAACCGCGTTCGCCAATATCCTTGATTCTATCATCCATATTTGAAACACTTAAATAATCAATAAATAAAGAGAATTATTGATTTCTAATAAACTTTACAGATGGTAATTATAGAATCAGCTGCTAATGATAAAAGAAATAAATAATAAAAGTTGAAAAGACCTCACCTAATGAGGTACTTCTTCAATTTTAACATCTTGAACTTCTTCAATTTCTTTAAGTAAACTCTTTACTTCTTCCATTGAGCGAGTTAGATGTCGTGTCTCTAAAAAGCCCTCCCAAACACAAACATCATCGACTAAACATAACCCTGTTGAATAGGTTATTTTATTGGCAAATTCGTTTATTTTTGCCATTATCTTAGCAACGATTCGTGATGTTAATGGATAGATTTTAATGCCAATTTTAATGACTTCAGATTCCACAGAAAAGAAGTATATGGCTTTTACATTCGAAGCGTAAACAATCAAGATTTTGCCACTGTCACCACTGAGTTCAGCTAGATCTGTAACTACTGAATCTGGAAATGCAATCTCCTTTGGAGACGAGACAAGTTTTGAAGCTGTGATAATTCCCTTCAATTGAGCATCAATCCTCTTTTATTGAACCACTCATTATTATACTCATTGAAAAATATTTCTCTATATACCAATTTCTGTATTTCGATTATTAGATTGGTTTTTTTATTTTTCATTCGAGTTAATAATGAATAATTTTGTCATTAGATTATTTTATTGTTATTCTTAATAACATTATTATTATACTTTTTTATTTAGGATATTAAAATACTTATACCTTAATTTATCATTTTAACTCTTTTTTTGGAAAATAAATACTTCCCTTGAATCAAGACTAGTAGAGATTAAATTATAAGTGTTTAAGTTACTTTCAGCTAGAAGAGCTCTGTCAAGAGTAGCTTGGGTTGATGGTTTGTCAGGAACAGCTGTACAAGTAAATTTAGCTGCTTCCTCTGAGTATTTAATGGTCCCAATTTTTCGAGCTATAGTAATAACTTCTTCTTTATTCAACCCAATATTAGGTCTTAATAATTTCTTATTTGACAAAGTACTTTCTATTACATGTAAATTATCAATAGTTTGACTTCCTTGCTCGCCTAAAATTTCTCCTGTGGCAATATAATCAGCATCAAGTTTTTCTGCAAGTTCTTGAGCTTTCATTAACATTAGTCTTTTACATAAAACACAAGTTAGTTTTGGATCATTTGAATAATCAATTATTTTTTTAAGATCATTACCATGAGGCATCTGATATAATTCAAAATGCGTTTGTGTTTTAAAGGAATTAACTAAAATCTGTGCGATATGAAAAATTGGTGCTGCAAATTTATTATTTGGCAATGAAGTTTTGCTTAATGGATCTGTATTACTATTTCCAGTTTTCAAACTAACATAAGGTTGATTGTCAAAATTTAAACCTATAACTTCTAAACCTTTTTGCTCAAGAAGGAAGGTAGCAACGGGTGAATCTAACCCATCGCTTAACAAACAAATTACTTTTTTTGACATATTATATGTTAACCTTTAAGTTTTGAGAAAGCATTTCTCAATTCATCTTCTAGGTCGGATTTTAATTCGCTACTAGTAGATTCTTCAGCAACTTCTTCTTCTTCTACATCATCCAATATATCTGCGGATTCGTAATCATCATCTAGTTGTTGTTGAACTTTTTGCCTTCTACGTTCTAGCTTCTCAGCTAATTCTCCTCTAAATCCACCTGTTGGTCCCGCAACACCGCCACCAGTACTTGGTGCCATAGCTTCAGGTTGAGCTGTTGTTGGAGCAACTGCATCAGGTGTAACTTTTGCTTCTGGATTAACAACTCCTGTTAAAAATGATGGTCCTGAGCTTGGTGTTGTGGATGTTGTTGCAGTAGGTTGTGGTGAAGTTGGTGCTTTTGTTAATGTAACACCTAACATTGAAGCTGCTTCAGCAACTGAACCTGGTCCTCCCCCAGCATTAGATGCCGGAGCAGGTGTTTGAGCTACTGGTTGTTGAACAGTTGGTGTAGCAGTAGGTTGTGGAGTACTTACAGGAGCTACTGGGGCACTAAAAGGAGAAGCTACTTTTGGTTTCGGAGCAGGTGGTGGTGTGGGCATAGGACTTGGAGCAGTTGGTTGTTGCATTCTTGGTGCTGGTGCAACACCACCTCGTGCGACTTGTTGTTCTAGTTTTCCAACTCGAGCTTCTAGTTGACTAATAGCTTTTAGAAGAAGTTGAGATAAATTATTAATTAAATTAGCTAATTCTTTAACGCCTTGACTTTGACTATCTGAAGTATAGATTTCTCCTAATAGATTATCGATATTATTACTCAATTTATTTTGCCACCTACTTTATTTCAACACAATCTGTAGTTGTTTAATGTTTCTTAAGTATGCAATAAATCTTACTATATTATTAATTATAATTACTAAATAATAATGCTATGTTTATGACATATTTGCTCAAAAAGAGTGTAAAAAACGTTTCTATTTTTGCATTATCGATCATAAATCCTTAATAAGTTTAAATAAATCGATGGTTGCTTCAATAGAATTTGTTTTAATTGGTTTATTGATATCAATATTGAGGTTTTTATTTGAAACACCAGTCCAAGGTCCAATCAGAATAGGTGATGTTTCATGTCTATCCATTAATCCTTTGGATCCTTTAATGACATCGCTGCCAATCAATGTTAATTCAGTTAATCCACCAAAACCTGCAACTTCTTGTGGGACCTTGATTACCAATCTTGTAAGTTCATTAGGGTATTTCTTAACAAATTCTTGAATAGCCATTGCATTAATTGTTATTTTTGAGGTTACAACACCAAATGCTTCTTCAAATATTTTAATGAAATTAGCAGTAGCTTTTTCAGATTTTTCTTGTACTAGTAACATTTTTTCTGCTATCGATAAGTAAACTCTGAAGTATTTTGGTAATTGAGTTTTTACTTGAGAAAGAAATGTATCTGCTACAATATCATCCTGCCATTGTTCAAGTAGTAAAAAGAGTGTCTGTTTCTCCTCATTTACATTTAATAAATCAACATTTATCATTGTATCATGAGTTACAATAATATCTTCGAATTTTTTCTTTATTTTATCGGGGTAATATCTGCTAATACTTTTATCCCAATAAAAGATATTCCAATAATGATTCTCGATGGTTGCATGTTCTCGGATAATTCTAAGTTCACGTAAAACTTTTAGTGTTAATAATGGGCCATAGTTTTTAATTAGATATTCACTTTTTGATTCCTTTTTACCTAATGGGACCCGCTTCGTTTTCCAATCATTAAGTAAACCAATTTTTTCTACAAGAACATCTTCAGGAATTGGTTCTAGGAGTTCATCTAAAGCATCTTTTGATAATTTAACAGTATTCTCACTTTGAAAAGTAAACGGTGTAGCCATGTTAATTTCCCACAAATGAACCAGATTTGTTTAATTTAAACAAATAATTATATCAAAAGCTTTTGGTCTGTGCATTAAGAAAAAATATCATTTGATTCAAATTTAAAAAGAAAATAAAAAGAAAGAAAATTAAAAATGAAATAAACTAGAAAATTAAAATTCTAAATCAATTCAATAGCTTCTTCTGGGCATTCTTCGACGCAGATACCACAATCAGTGCAGTTTTCTGGTCTAGCAATAATTGGTGCACCATCATCTGCTTCATCATATACTTCTTCTGGGCACATTTCAATGCATGTACCACATTTTGAACATTTGTCGAAATCAATCTTTGTTGGCATTTTTCATATACCTCTATATATTTCATGTTTATGTTTACATTTCCCCTTTAAAAGGAATCGGATTTAATTCCCAAGAGGTTATTCATCAAGTTTTATCAGAGAAATTTAAGTCTTTTATATGTTTTGCGATGATTCAGTTTATGATATTATATATAAAAAAAGGATAAAAAAGTGAAAATGAACCAAATTCATTTTCAAATTAGCCTGCTCGTCTCACAACTAATCTATAAGCAGTAGATTCACCAGAGACATCACTATCACGGAGGATTTTCACTACTTGACCTGGTTTAGCGCCGATTGCTTTAACAGCAGGATCACTTGCAAGGATCTTGGGTAAATGACGTCGTTTTATATTATATTTATCCAAAAGTACTTTCAATTCATCTTCTGGGCAAATTAAATGTTCTGGGACTAAATTATGAGTGAAAATATCAAAACGAGGGTCTTTACTTGTTATAATCCAGATGTTGTTTTCTTTAGCTTCTCTTCGAGCATAATGAGTAAATCTATTAGAAGCTACTAGAAGGCCTTTTACATTATCTTCTCCTTTTTCTTGCTTTCTTTCTTCAAGTTTTTTGAAATAATCACGAAGTACTGAGACGCCTACTTTATCTTCTAATGAAATTCTAGCATACATTTCATTTGATGGATCTTCTTCTAATTCACAAATTAAATCAATATAATCCTCAAAATGCTCTTCTTTAACAACCTTATACTTACGACGAACAAGAATTGATATTATCCCTTTTAACAAATTCTTGGTTTTTATATCTTCACTGGAGCTCATTTCTTCACACTTCATTAAGACAAACTATCTTTTTTTATTCTACTACTTGATGAATTTATCAACTGTTTTTAAAGTATTAGCATTATAACGACTTTTTAATTCTTTTGAATCATTATTTTTATTGATTCTTCCATAGCTTCAAGGGTTTTATTATAATCTTTTTCAGTGTGTTCCACTGATAAATAGCCAAATCCACTACGTATCAATATTCCTCTGTTCAACATTAATAGTTGGAATTGAGCAATTTTATCTTTATCAACATTTAGTTTAAGAAAAGCGCTACTTTCTGATCGTATGTTTTTTTCCTTAAACCAGTGAATACAGATCATTGAACCAACTCCGGTAACTATTCCAGGTGCATTAAGTTCTTGTAATAAAACTTCAATATTATCGCGAATTTTCTTACCATCAGAGTCTAATTTTGAATAATACTTATCCTTATTTTTATCCAAAATATCTAAGGTAGCTTTACCCGCTACCATACTTACAGGATTACTAGAAAAGGTTCCACCGCCAATCCAAACTTCTCCACCTTTTTGTAGATTAGCTTGTTCTAGAATGTCATCTCTACCACCAATAACACCTATAGGCGCTCCTCCTCCAACAATTTTGCCTAAAGTAGTTAAATCTGGTATTACATTGAAATAACCTTGCCCAGAATGATAACTCAATCTAAATCCTGTTATAATCTCATCAAAAATAAGTAGAATGCCATTTTTCTCAGTTTCTTCTCGAATTGTTTCTAGGAATCCTTCTCGAGGAGGTATAGCTCCGCCTGCTCCTAGTACTGGTTCCATGATAACAGCAGCTAAATCATCTTTATTTTCCTGGATTATTCTTCGGAATCCATCGATGTCATTATAATCAAAACTTAAGATATCAGCATCCTTTAATGATTTTAATCCCTTAGATTCAATTCCCTCTTTTACATCTTTTACATAATAGAATAAGGTATCATTACCACCATGCCAGCCACCTTGAACTTTAGCAATTTTGTTTTTCTTAGTATATGCTCTAGCTAATCTTGAGACATACATAGTAGCTTCTGTTCCAGTTGTGCAAAATCGTAATTTTTCAATACTTGGTGTTGCATCAATTATTTTTTTTGCTAATAATAATGTTTGTTCATTAACCATACCAAAATGATTGCCCAAAGGTAATTGGTTAGCAATAGCTTTCATTACAGCATCCGGTGCATGAGCTAAAATTGCTGCACCATGAGTTAACCAATAATCTAGGTAGGTATTTTCATCAATATCAAAAAGCAATGTTTTTGCTGCTTTTTTGATAAATGGTGGTGATAATCCAAAAGGTGTCATATGAAAATCTCTGATATTGTGAGAAACACCAGCTGGAATTAGTGTTTGAGCTTCCTTCCAAAGCAAAAGTGATTTTTGATGTTGTGTTTTATATTTCTCAATTTCTTCTTTTAGCCAATCTGACATGTTATTAATCATCCTTCTCTTTCAATTATGTGGATATAAAATCAAACAAACTTGTTTGTGTTTGTTTTCGTATGTCTAATGCTTTCCCATCTAATATATCATAGAATTTATTGACTCGGGTAGCAATAATGAAATCTATTTTATCCTTATTTCTATTAATCAGGTTAGCTAGTAATTCTAACCTAAAGGGGTCAAGAGCGGCCTCAGGTGAATCTAGAATTAATAGTCCCCTAGTCATTATGTTATTCTCAATTAAATAATGGAAAATAGCAATTCTGAATACAACATCTATGAAATATCTTTCTGACCATGACATTGCTGCAAAATCCCTATTTGAATCATCTTTTGTTATGGTGATAATTCTTGTGTCAGTATCAGCCAAAATACTATAGCCAAATATCTCTTTAGTGGTGCGTGTAAAATTATTCAATATCTGTTGAAGTTCTTTCTGTTCTGGTAGTTCTTTTTCCAAACGTTCTAATTGTAATTGATATTTTTCTAATTCAGAATTTATCTTCTCTAAATTTACTTTTAACAATCCAATACTCTCATCTTGATTAACCATTTTTTCTTGAGCCGTTAGGCTACCTAATTCTACACCAATTCTTTGGATTTTTTGATTAAACTCTTCATTCTTTCTTTGTAATTCTCTTCTTCGAACATTATTTGAAGATAATTTTTCTCTAAGATTTTTGTTTGTATTTGCTAATTCATCTTCTTCATTTTCATTTTTTATGAGATCTTCCTCAATTCCTCTTAATTCATGTGTTAATTTATCAATTTCGTTTTGAATGTCCCTAGCTGGATCGTTTTTTATTTTATGATTATTAATTGAGTTTTGAACTTCTTTTGGTATCTTTTTCCAATCAGTACCACAAACAGGGCAACCAATGGCTATCCTCTCATCCCATTGATTGAATATAGTTGAACCACAAAGCTCGCAGCTTTGTTTTTTCGACCAATTACTTTTAATCTCTTGATAATTAACAACACCTAATTTTGAATATCCTTCTAATTCATTTTGCAATCGTTCAATATTAGACTGCAAAACATATCTTTGTGATTTCAATTGGTCTTGTTTACTTCTAATATTCATTAGAGAATTTTGATTAGTATCTAATTCACTAATCATATTCTCATCATCATCTTCTACTGCTTGAAGTGCTTTCCAGATTTTATCAATTTCATCTTTCAAATTATTATTATCTCTCACCAATGCGCCTTTTCTATCACCAATTGAATCAAGAGCTTGCGCTGATGTTTCTGCACTAGCAAAAATGATTTCCATCTTTTCTATTTGAGTTTCAATTTTCCTTTTATTATTTTTACGCATTTCAATCTGGCGTTTTGTTTCACCAATTTCATTTCGAAGTTTTATAGTGGCTGGTGTTTCCATACGTATTGCTTTATTTAACAATTCAAAAAATTCCATAAGATTTTCTTCACCAGGTGTTCCTAATAGGTTTAAATCATTCTCACGTTTATAATATACACCTTCAAACAATTTTTGAGTTTGTTCTAAAGAAAGATTTGTTCGTGAATAAAGAAAATCTGAATACATATCTCTTGTCAAAGCTTTGTTTGAGAATTTCGATGAAGTTACTCTCGTTCGAGCTCCTGCATCTGTAAATTCATGAATTATAGAATTTGCTTCATTACCAAAAGTCCATTCAGATTTAACATAAGCTGTTCGATCAGCTCTTTTTTTGGAGAAAACATTCCAAGCAAAAGCGTGTGCATCTCTAACCAAAGAGTGTTCAATTAAGTCAGTTAAGGTTGTTTTCCCAGAACCATTTTCCGCGAGAAATTTATTGATTCCTTTATGAAATGTTATGTTTTCAGTAGATTTCTCACTTAAAGGTAATATTTTGGAAAATTCAAGACTTGTTAAAATAGGTAGCATACTTTCCACCATTATGTAAATATTCTATTAAGTTCTGTTAATTAATATCAATTTAATACAACAGTGATGAATGCTTTTAGTTTTTTTGTTGATAATTTGCGATTTACAAGCATTTCTTTTTTTATCAAAAATTTGAGTGGAATTTTAGCAATGATTTTTAATTTCAAAAAATAATCATTAACTATGAGCAGCAAAAATAGCCCCTCAAAAAAAGCGCATCGAGAGGTAATTCTACTCTCATTGATTAAATCGATAGGATTAGGTATAATTGAAGGTGGTATTGCAGCTGGTTTAGCAATTTTATTATTAATGGTAAATTTCTATGTTGGATTAGTAGTTCTGGTTGTTTGGCTTATATTTGGATGGATTTCAACTTATATAATTAAGCTTAGAACAATAGAAATTTTGCCAGTAATACTTTCAGGCGGCATCGTGTCAGCTCTGATTCTTTATTTTGTTTCTACTCCAATATGGCAGATAACAATTTTAGCTGGGATGAGTATTTTATTTTGGTCGGTTAGTTTTACAACAAAAATACTAATTTTTCCCTCAAAAAAACAAATTCAAAATGAAAGCAGTAATTCAGAAGGTAATAAAATATCAAACAATACAGAATAAATATTAAAATTAGTGAAAAATAATCACAAGGAAAAGTAAAACTGGTGATATAATTGGTTACAATCGATATTAAAAATAATGACTTTCTCATTTTCAAAAAAATCCCCTATATACCAAGATTAGTAATTGCATCACTTCTAGCTATTTTTGGTATTATTGTCCAACTTTTTATCCCAATTCAAGGAATCTTTCCATTTGAACAAACCTCAGTTTCACCAGTTACATTTACAATAGGTTTAGTGCTACTAATATTAGCTGTTCTATTGTTATTCCCAATTCGATTAATTATTTCCGAAGAACCAAAACTTAGTACTGATTCACCAATATGGAAAGATGCTACAATGAAACAATTGTCTGATGTATTTAATGCCATAAATACTAGACAAAAGAAGCAGAAATCTAATGCTGCATTTTTTGATCTAACCAAATCTAAAGGCCGATGGATTTTTCTAGCAGCAATTGTTGGTGTAACTTTAATCTATCTCTTGTTATTATTAGCAGTAAACAGATTATTCTTTTCAACAATTTTATTTTTAATTGATTTTTACATTTTAATAGTGCCATTATGGTTCATCATTAGAATAGAGTATTGGGAACCAGATATAATGCGGAAAATCTTATTCTATTATCAATTTACAAAACATGAAGATTTAGACGAAGTTGAGTTTATAACCACTCCGGCAATTCAATTACAAAGAGTTATTGATCCCAGCTCTGATGATGAAATTATGTTACCAATAAATGTTCGTTTTATGATTGATTTAAACGATCCTCCATCAATTTTTGAGGAATTATCTATACAAGTAATGGTCAATAAAAGTGTAGGAGGAAATAAATTCCCTTCATTGGTTTGTTTCTTACGAATTAAAAATCCATCTGACTGGCAACCTCTTAAGAAAAAAATAGCCTATGCCGACCGCATTGTAAAAATTCAGCATATAGTTGAAGAAAATGGTTTGCATTTATTTGTTTTATCAAAATCTCCTAAGGTGGAAAGCCCTTATCATACCTCTCCCAAGGAAGCTACAAAGATATTCAAGCGAGCATTAAAAATGTTAAATGATTTTGCTGACAGTAAATATGAGTTCCAAGAAGAATTGAGTGATGACGATGAATTCCAATGATTATTTAGAGGAACTTAATAATGGAATTGCCTTAAAAGTAAGTGTGAAACCAAATAGCAGAGAACAAAAATTAGTTTTCGATGCTGCTGCTAATCTGCTTTTTATTCATTTAAAATCACCAGCAGATAAAGGAAAAGCCAATAAAGAATTGATAAAATTAATTGCTAAATTGTTCAACAAATCCACTTCTGATGTATCAATAATTTCAGGTCATACTTCTCGAGATAAATTACTATTAATCCCTGGTGTCACCTCAACAGAAGTACGAAAAAGAATAATTGAAAGTTAATATATCACTTTTGAATTAATATGATATTCTTTCATATGATCCAATTAATTTGAGACGATCATCATTTAATCGAATTAATTTTCCTAAAATTCTATCTAGCGTAGTAAACCAATCTTCTATATCTTCTAAATAATTCAATTGCACCATATGCATGAAAGCTTCAGTTCTCTCCCGAATAATTAGAAGTGCTTCATAGATTTCATGATCAATAAGGTATAATTGTGAAATATCTATTTCTAATAATTTTGGATTTTCAAAAAAGGTGGTAAATCCATAATCACCTCTATCTATATCTTTACTAAAAGATGAAATCTCGTTTGTTAATTGTACACCTTTTGACCAGGAGGACATCTGCTGTTTTTCTATTAACATGGCATGAACTTCTTTGAGTATATCGTTTGTTTGATTTATGTGATTTGAAAAGTAATCTCGAAAAATAGCATCTGTTTTTCTTCTGTTTGGAACAGTTTGGTAATCCTCATAATCTTTAATACTTCCATGTAAATTTTTCAAAGCTTTCTTTGGATTTATTTCATCAATAGTATCAACACGTTCACCGATTTTAATCCGTGATTGTCTTGGTCCTAAACTGCTTAAAGATTCTTCATCATCATCTAAATCATCGTTTCTTAAATTGGCCAAGTTTCATGACCTCCAATTAATCAAAGGAATTAACTATAATAGTTATCTAACTCTACTTATTGAAAGTTTCTATTCTTGAAAATTTATGAGGTTGGTAATCTTTGCTTCTTATAGGCTTCCACTACCTCATTAGTTGTTGTAGCCAATTCTGCCTCTTTATCATCTCTGAACCGAACAAATCTTGGAAAACGTATTGCTATACCATTTCCTTTTTTGATTTCGTTCATAGCACAAGTATGTACAGGACTAGTTGAGAGATCAGCTCCTTGTATTTCTAATACTTTTTCAGGATAGACCCAAATATCAGGTTCCATATTAGAATACACATCTTTAGGTTTCGTGCCTACTTTTATTTTGAGCAATTCTTCTGTTAATCTAACAAGATCTTCATCGGAAAAACCTGATCCTAATTTACAAACAGTTTCATATCTTTCTTCTTCTGGGTTATAGGCAGCCATTAATATCGTTCCTATCGTTCCAGAACGTCTACCTTTTCCGTAAAAGCCACCTACAATAACAAAATCATAGCTATCTGCAAATCCAGTAGTATAATCAAATTTATGTTTTATCCAAAGAAAACCTCTATTACCTGCTTGGTAGGGAGTGTCTTTTCGAATGTCTTTTGCCATTACTCCTTCGCAACCGTTTTCAATAGCTGTTTCAAAGAATGCTTCGAATTCCTCACTTGATGTGACAATTTCTCTTGAGGAAATAACAATTATCTTGTCATTCAAAACAATATTTTCTAAATACTCTCTTCTTTTTGGGTAAGACAAGTCTAGTAAACTATTACCATCAAGATAGAGGATGTCAAATAAGAATACTTTAACGGGTATCTTTTCCACCATTTCATGGATGTCATATTTTCTTTTTCGAGACATTAGAATTTGAAAAGGTTTTAATTTGCCTTTTTCTGGATCCCAAGCTGTAATCTCCCCTTCAATTATTGCTTCTTTCACTTTTAAACTACGTTTCAATCCCTCTACAACATCAGGATACATTTCTGAAATATCATTAAGATTACGTGAGTAAAGCATCACTTTTTTATCTTTGATATGTGCTTGAACTCTCTCTCCATCATATTTAAATTCTAAAGCACATTTACCACCTAGCTTTTCTAAAATGTCTTCAGCTGTTGGCATTCTTTGTGCTGCCATCATTCTGATAGGACGACCTACTCTAATTGGTATATTTTCTACAGCTGAAATGCCTTTAGTAGCTAATATTTCTCCTACCTCACCAATATCGCTTGTTATATTATATGCATGTTCAATTATTTTCCTTGAATCTTCTTTGTCACCAAAAGTTCTAGATAAAGCTTCAATAATTGTAAGATCTTTAACACCAAATCGTAATTGAGAGAGAACAATACGTGTTAGATATTTAGCTTCAATTGGAGATGCTCGAGAATATAACCCTAAAAGTAAATTTGTTTTCTTTTGAGTTGATCCTTTCCCTTCAACTTTAGCAATCCTATTTAATGTGTCCCAAACTTCCTCAACAGTTAAATCACTTTCAGAATCAGCATTGGAATTAAAAAATGCTCCCAAGCTTTGTTGCCCAGTCTTACTCATTAAAATTTCAGCTACTTCTCCTAAATCGCCTTTTTGTTTGTATAGTTTGTCTACTTCATCCTCATTTTTACCTACAGCTTTAGCTATAGCTTTGATAACCATTCGATCAGCAAATCCTAATTCCAGACCCGCATAATCAGCGCAAATTTTACCTGAAGTTAAGTAAAGTACAGCTTGCATCTGATTTTTCTGGGTGTTTTTAAATAATTCAATTAAAATATCTATCATTTCAAGCCTTTTTGTTGTAGCATCTAGTTTTTTGTAGCTTTTTGCTAAAGTGGAGAATTTCATAATAACACCTAAGTAAAACATACAACACTTGTTGTTATTCATTAATGGAGGTATAGCTAATAAATATCTCTAAGAATAAAAAAATAACTCAAAAGAGAGGGTATTCTTTACCCTTCTTTTGTACGAAGATAATCTAACATTGAGCGAACTTCTTCTTTCATCTCTTGTAAATACCCTAAAGAATCAGAATAAAGTCTAGCGATAATCTCCCTCATTTCTGAAATTTCTCCCCTCAAACTTTCGATTTCTTGTAATACACCTCTATCAGATATTGTCGAAGTAGGTGTAGTGCTAATAATTGGTTGTGCAGGTTTGGTAGAAGGAAGTGGTGGTATAGAAGTTGGTGGTTTATCTTCTACAATTGGTTTTGATGGAGTTATTGTAGCTACTTGTGGTATATCCGGTACTTTTTTAGGTACATGAGCATCAGTAGGAGCTGTGCCAGGGTCTTTACGAGCTAACCATCGAAAAATATTCATAGCAAATGTTTTGTTATTTCTTAATGAAAGTCCTGCCCCATAATTTGAGAAAATCCTATAGGTTCCTACCGCAACAACTCGTCCATTTTTATAATCACCAGATACCACAACGGGAGCATTTGCTGGTTCAGCCACTGGTGAAGTATAAGCTATTCCTTGCATTTGAGCTGATCCTCTAACTGAACATCCTGCAACAATAACAATTTCTGAAACGCCATTATTTATTGGGTGTTTTTTAATGTCCCTTATTATAGGATGAGTTGGCATATTAAATTCATTATTCTTTTCATCTTTAACTTGATCAGAAAGCATTTCAATACCAACACGATTTAAAATTTCATTTAGGTTGGTTCGCAAACCTCTGTCTCCTCCAGCATTGCCTATAACTAACAACCCCCCACCTCTTTCAACAAAAGTCAATATAGCATCAATTTCATTTTTCTCTAACTTGGAACCATCAGGGCAAGCAAAAACAAATATGTCACATTTTAATGATTTCTCTGAAATTGGAAAATCGTTATACATATCTACTTCAAATCCTTCGTTTCTTAAAGAATCGCGAAGCATAGAATAGTTAGTATTTATCTTGCCACGTTCTTTTTGTGTTTCATCAAAAAATATTTTCAACTTTTTATCCCTACCAAATGTCTAGTGTTTAGTTAATACTCACAATGAATAATAAGTTATTCACCTTTTTTTGAACCTTACGGAAAGAGCATATACAAGCAATATTAAAAAACGAATAAAAACACCTATTCTTAATAGCTGCTAATTCATTTCTTAAACTTAATGAGGTAAAATAGATGACTTACTTGCCTTTAGGTACTAAAGAGATTTTTAATGTTCTTATTGAAGATTGTAATAAACCATTTTCAGGTTGGGATTTTTCTTACTTAGATTATAGAATATCAACCGCTCCATTGACATGGAGTTATCCTAGTATAATTATACCATTAATAAGAAAATTAAATTCGCTTTTGGATATGGGTACAGGTGGAGGGGAATTCTTGGCAACTTTACAACCACTACCAAAGGATTCGCATGCTACTGAGTGTTATAAACCAAATGTACCTATCGCTCGAAAAAAGCTCGAACCTTTGGGTGTTAAAGTTCATGAATTAGAAAATTATAATAAAATGCCATTTGAAAGTAATTATTTTGATTTAATAATTAATAGGCATGAAGAATATAATGTCAAGGAACTCTATAGGATTTTGAAAAAAGAAGGTTATTTTATCACCCAACAGGTAGATGGAAGCAATGATCTTGAATTGAACATTCTATTAGGTGCGATTAAGGATATTAGTGAAACACAATATGCTTATTGGAATTTAGATTATGCTGTTAATGAGCTTGAAAATGAAGGTTTTGAAATTCAAATAAAAAAGGAGGATTTTCCAACTTCACGCATTTTTGACATTGGAGCAGTAGTATATTATCTAAAAGCTGTTCCTTGGCAATTCCCAGATTTCTCTGTCGAAAAATACAAAGAAAAATTATATGAGTTACACTTAAAGATTCAAGAACAAGGGTATATAGATATTTCAAGTGGTAGATTTCTAATAATGGCTAGAAAATAACTCGACAAAGAAACAATAAACTTATGGAATAGAAATTAAATAATTAAAAAAGATAATTGGGTTTTGGTGTATGAAAGTGAGTAAAGATAAATCTCAATATCTAGTAAGCATTGATATTGGTACAACTGGTGGAAGAACAATAATATTCAATGATAAAGGTGAAATAATTAGAAGCGCTTATGTAGAATATCCTAGCTACTACCCAACACCAACAGAAGTTGAGCAACATGCAAGCGATTGGTGGTTAGTAGCAAAAAAAACAATAAATGAAACCCTTGAATCCTCAAAAATCAGAGTATCAGATATTGCAGGTGTAAGTGTTACAAATCAAAGAGAAACTATTGTACCTGTCGATAAAAATGGTGAAGCGTTATCTCGCGCAATAGTTTGGCAAGATAGAAGAACAACAAAAGAATGTCACGAAATAAAGGAAAAGATTGGTGAAGATGAAATCTATAATATAACTGGATTAACGGTTGACCCTTATTTCTCTGGACCAAAAATACTTTGGGTGAAAAAGAATATCCCTCAAGCTTTCAACAATGCCCATAAATTTTTGCTTGTTCATGATTATATTCAAATGAAGCTTTCTGGGGAATTTATCACTGATTTTAGTAATGCTTCAAGAACAATGTTATTTGATATTAACACACTTTCTTGGTCAGATAAAATTCTTAATATGTTGGAAATTCCAAAAGAAAAATTACCAAAACCAATTGCTTCGGGAACTAAAATTGGTGAAATTACAAAGGAAGCAGCTGATGAAACAGGTTTGCCAGCTGGGTTACCTGTTATTGCTGGTGGAGGAGACCAACAATGTGCAGCAATAGGAGTTGGTGTAACAAAAAAGGGAAGAGTAAAAGCTACCACTGGCACTGGTACCTTTTTGCTTGCATTTTTAGAGAAAAGTCAAAGGGACCCTAAACATAGAGTCCTATGCAGTTGCCATGCCATGCCTGGTAGTTTTGTGTACGAAGCAAGTATTTTTACAACGGGTTCAATTTTGCGTTGGTTTAGAGATAATTTTGCCTCAGCTGAGAAAAGTATTGCTCCAAATCTAAATTTGGATTGTTATGATTTATTAGATATGCAAGCTAAATCAATCCCACCTGGGTCTGAAGGGGTATTACTATTACCTCATTTTGTTGGTGCAGGAGCTCCTTATTGGGATCCAAATGCTCGAGGATTAATATTTGGTTTGAGTTTAGGTCATACTAGAAATCATATAATAAGAGCAATTATGGAAGCAACTTGTTATGAAATAAAAACCAATTTACAAGTATTTAGTGAATTGGGTGTAAAAGTTGAAGAGCTTAGGATTACTGGTGGGGCTTCGAGAAGTAGTACTTGGAATCAGATAGAAGCAGACATTTGTGGTTTACCAGTAAGCAAAGGAAAAATTGAAGAAGCTACAGCACTAGGAGCTGCAATTTTAGCTGGAGTTGGATCTGGTGTGTACAAAACCATCCAAAATGCTTCTGAAGAAATGGTTGCAATAGCTGAACGTCAAGAACCAAAAGCTGAAAATGTTAAAATTTACAACAAATATTTCGAAGTTTATCGTAAACTCTATACTACAATGAAAAAAGAAAATCTATACAATGAATTAGCTAAAATTTAGCTAAATCATTTATCTTTCATTTTTAAAAGAAAAAATGTTATTAAGTAAATAATAACTAAACTAGTATATACGTTAAAGTTAACCTAGTTTATGTTTGGTTAACCACAAGATGTGATTTATATGTTTGATAAACTTAGAAGAAAAGCTACCAGTGCAGTAAGAAGAGCTGTGGGTGATGCTGTCGAAGATGAAGCTGAAAGGCAAGTCGATAGACAAGTAGACAAAGTTCGAAGTGACGCTCAAAGTAGAATCGATGAAAGCATGGATGCTCAAGTTAAAGCCATGAAAGGAATGAAAGTTCAAAAGAAAGTTACTGGCGAAATGATAACTGATTATGATAAATTTAAGAAAAGCTGGGAAAAGTCAGCTGATGATCCTGCACAATCAGTATTTCATTTTCTTATAGCTTGTTATAATTATACACTTGATCGTAAAATAGGTGAAGCTATGGCTACTCTATTACTTTCTACTAAACACAACCAAAAAGATAACAGTGCTTTATCTGGTTACCGATTTGGACCTACAAACAAACAACTCATGAACTATTTGCTTGAAAATCCAAATATTGCTAAATCCTATCTAGGTGCAAATTACAAAGATGATTACAAATTTGATGAAAAGAAACCAGTAATGGATCTATTAACCTTCCAAATGGAAGAAGAAAAACATGGTAAAGTGTTCATCCAAAGTGGCGGTAAAGATTTTCCAACACCTGTTCAAGTTGGATTAAATAACAAAGGTCAATGGAAAATCATAGAATTCTCTTCTATTGTTACTGGTTGTAGAAAAACGTCATCTGAAGAGGGTGACTTTTAAAAAAATAAGTTGCTTTAATAGCAACTTTTCCTATTTTTCTAATTCTTTAATAAAATCATTAACAGCTTCAACTAATGGTTCAGAATGAGCTGCGATATTTGTACCTAAATCTATAAACGTTGAATTAGGCATTAACTTGTGTACTCTATGTGTTTCTTCTGTTGCATGCATTGTATCTTCTGATGCTCCAATTAGTAATGATCTAGCTTCTACTAAAGGTACTTTTTCCCAATTCGCGTAATTTAGTGTTTGCCAGAGGACTTTACGAACTCTACGAATCTTTGCTTCCTCTCCTGCTCGTACATATTTTGCATATTGTTTAGGATATGCCTTTTTATCAACATAGAATTTACCCATATACCATCTAAATACTGGCATGAAGAAATCTTTAACAAAAATAGGGCAGATTTGTATTAGAAATGGTGCTGCGAATTTCATATGATATTCAATAGTAGGGCCAATCATAATAGCCCCATCAGGGTGAAGCCATTTATTAGCTAAAGCTTCAACTTCTATAGTTCCACCTGTTGAACTACAGAGAGTAACATATTTTTGATCATCCAATTTCATCTGCTCAATAACTTCTTTGATATCATGAGCCATCTTCTCTAAGGTGTTTTTCCTCTCAGTTTTCCTATTTGGATAAATAGCTGATCCTTTCTCTCGAGATTCAAAGTAATATATTTTGTAATCTTTAGATAAAAGTTCAATTGATTTTTCCCAACTTTGAAAAACTGTTGCAAAACCAGGAATGTAGAATAAAACATAATCATTTGGTTTTTTCGCTAGATCAAATTCTAGGACACGTACTTTTGTGCCATCACTCATCTCATAATAATGTTCGATTGCTTTTTTCTCTATCTCTGTTCGTAAATCTTCTTTTTGTCTACCCATGATACCATCTCATTGTTAATTTCTTTCTCGATTGTCTTGTTTTGATATTTTTAAAATTTAAAATCTTTTTCCATTATTTCTTATGTTTTTCCAAATAATCAATGAAATTCTTTATTTCAATAATTAATGGTTCGTCATGAGTCGCTTTATTTGAACCTAAATCAACAAAAATTGAATTTGGTAACAATTCATGGACTCTTTGCGTTTCCTCTGTTGCATGCATTTTATCTAATGAAGCTCCAAGTAGTAATATAGGTGCTTCAACCTTAGGTGGATCATCCCAAGATTTATGACGATACATCTTTCTGAATAAAGGCATAGCTCTTCTCATATTGCATTCTGAAAAGGCACGCATATATTTCTCTAATTGTTCTGGTTCTTTCTTTTTATTAACATAAAAAACTGATACGTACCAGCGAACCATTGGTACCATAATTGTTTGCTTGATGAAATTAGGTATAATTGCTGACATGAAAACTATAAACCAATTTAAATGAAATTCCATAGCAGGTCCCACAAGAACTGCTCCAGTCGGTTTCAACCACTTTTCACTTAAAGCTTTAACTAAAATATTTCCTCCCAATGAACTAGCTAACGTAATAAATTTCTTATCTGTAAGACCAAGTTGGTTAACAACTTCACCAATATCATGAGCTAAATCTCTAAAGGTTATTTTTCTCTCCATTTTTTTAGGCACCTTAGAACTAGCCTTTTCTCGAGATTCAAAATAAATAACACGGAACTCTGGTGTTAACAATTCCATGACTTTTTGCCAGCTTTGGAAAACTGTAATGAAGCCAGGTATAAGAATAAAAGTATATTCATGTGGTTTCTCTACTAATTGAAAATCTAGAACTCTTACCTCAACCCCATCAGACATAGTGAAATACTTTGCAATCCCTTTTTTCTCAAGTTCCGTTCTATAATCTTTTACCTTCTTAGATTTACGGCACATTTTCTAGCTATCTCCTGAAAAGATTAAGTCTTTGAATTAATCTTCCCATTGTATAAAATAACTAGATTTTAAATTTTCGTTGCTAATCTATTGCGCTAACTTTGGATTCTAATTGAAGTCCATGGTCTCCCATAATTAATAGCAGGTTTTCTTTTTCTTGTTCTGTAAGGTTGCGTAAAGGCGGGCGAACATAAGCTTCCTTGCCATTGATTCTTGAAAAAAGATATTTTTGAGCCGAACGTGATGGAAACCTTTTCATCAACGATCTAATACCTATTAGTGATTCTTGTTCAATCCAAGCTTGGTCAATGCTGCCTTTTTTATAGGCATTATAGATTTTTAAAAGGTATTCAGGCATAATATTAGCAATTGCACTTACAGCTCCATCACAACCAGCGTTTAATCCATTATAGACCATTCGGTCACTACCTACCAAGACTGAAAGTTCCTCAAAAGCACCAGCATAAGCTATAATACTATCAGTAATTCCACTGAGATCTTTTATACCAACCACATTTTTATAATTGTAAGCTAATTTTTCAACAAGTTCTTGACTAATTTCTATCAAAGAATAAATTGGTACATTGCAAAGAAAAATAGGAAATTTTTTCACTTCATCAAGAATTTTACTGAAATAATCATAAAGGCCTTCTTCAGATGGTTTGCGGAAAAAGAAAGGGGTCGTAATAATTGCAGCATTAGCACCAACTTTTTCAGAATATTTTGTTAATTCGATAGATTCCACATAACTGTTCGAATAGGCTCCAGCAATAACAGGTACCCTCTTATTTGCTACTGTGACTGTTTCCTTAATTACTTTCTTTCGTTCTTCTAAGTCTAAACTAGAAAATTCACCATTTACCCCACAACTCACTATTCCGTGTATACCCTTTTCAATTACGTAATTAATTTGGTCCTTTAATGTCTCAAAATCGATATCGAATTGTTCATTGAAAGGTGTTAGTAAGGAAACATAAATTCCTTTAAATTTGGCTATTTTCACCCACCTCCAATAGGTTGGAGCTAATGTTAATTCTATACTTCCTATGATTTTAACTATCACTATAATATCATTCGATTATAAGTGTATTTTGTTAATCTTATTAAAAAAATAATAATTGGAAAAAAAATTCAGAAAACAGGTTACCCCTTTCTCATTTTTATGAGAAAACCCCAGATTTTACATATATTTTAAAAAACTATCAGATAATTATAATTCATCTGGTTAGGTGGAGGTTATTTTGAAACAAAAAACTAAATGTATTATTGAAACTACAATATTATTTTTGTTGATTTTTGCTTCAACAAGTTATATTATTAATACTCAATTTTCATTTTCGAAAATAAAATCTGAAGCAAATAACTCAAACAAATTACAAAATATTGCTTATGATTATGCTTATGATCAAGCGGAAAAATTAACATCAAATTATTTTATTGAGAATAAAGGTCAATTTGATCTAAATTATGAATTTTATGTTAAATTACCAGGGTTCACATTAGCATTTACAACAGATCGAATTACGTTTTTCATTAATAATAATCAATTTAGTATTTCTTTTAATAATGCTAATGGCATTAAACCGACGGGTTGTGATAAACTCAGCAGTTATAGTAATTTTTACTATAAAAATGAACAATATACATATGTTACGCATTTTAATAAGATTACTTACAATAATCTTTACGATGGTATAACCTTAGTATATTATATTTCAGCTCATGGATTAAAATATGACTTCAGAATAGAACCATTTGCTGATGTTTCCCAAATTATGATGCTATATGATGGATTGGATGATATTAAGGTTCAATCAAATAAAGTAATTTTTTCGTTGAATGAAATAAAAATTTCAGATGAGAATCTTATTTCATGGTATTCTGATAATAATGAGAATTTAGCAATTAGATTTTACCAATTAGATACTAACTTTATGGATGATAATTTCAAAGTAAGATTTTCTTTGCCAGAGAATTATGATAACTCGAGAGGAATCATTATAGATCCCCTTATTTGTTTGTTTTCAACTTTTTTAGGTGGTAGTTTATCAGAACATCCAACAGCTGGGGGAGATGTTGGAGAGAAAGATTTAGCTATAGATCATGATAATAATATAATTATTTGCGGCCGTACAACATCAACTGACTTTCCAACTGCACAACCATATCAAGATAGTCTTAATGGAAGCTGTGATTGCTCAATTGTGAAATTGTCACCTGATGGACAAACTTTACTTTTTGCATCATATTTTGGTGGAAATGATGAAGAGTGGGTTACTTCGGTAGCTATTGATTCATTAAATAATATTGGCATTACTGGTACAACGTTTTCAACCAATTTTCCACTTTTAAATGAACTACAAGGTACTTTTCTAGGATCACCAGTTGGGTATAGTACAGATGCTTTTGTTGCTAAATTTGATGAAAATGGCACATTAATTTTTTCGACCTATTGGCAAGGTTCCTATTCAGACTGGGGTTATGGTATTGATTTTGATGATTCAGGATATATTTATGTTACAGGTTCTACCTCTTCTGATGATTTCTTTACTGTAAATGCCTATCAAGACACAATTGCTACTTTTGAAACTGGGGACATTTTTCTTACAAAATTCTCTCCTGATGGTCAATCAGTTTTGTTCTCTACTTATTTAGGTGGAGATGGCCCAGATGCTGGATTAGATTTGAAAATTGATAATGAAAATAATGTCATAATTACAGGTAGAACTGAAGGTACAACTTTCCCAACTTTAAATCCTTACCAAACGAGTATAGTAAATAATTGGGCTTGTGTATTAGTTAAATTCAATTCAACAGGTGAATTAGAATTTTCTACAACAATTGATGGTAATTTCATAGAAACAGGTTATGGTATTGCTATAGATGATGATAATAATATTATCATTGCAGGCGGTACTACTTCCTCTGATTTTCCCATGGTTGATGCAACTCGACCTACATCAGAAGGAGCTGAAGCTTTCATAGCTAAATTCTCACCAGACGGTCAAAGTTTACTTTATTCAACTTACTTTGGAGGTGGTGGTGGAGAAGAAGCTCATGATATTACACTTGATAAAGATGGTAATTATGTGTTGGTTGGTAAAACTACCTCGCCTGATTTACCATTAATTCACACCTACCAATTGAACTATGGTGGAAACTATGATGCATTTGTTACAGTTATAGCTGTCAACGGAACTATCCTATCTGTTAGTTATCTTGGTGGTGCATTCCAGGATGAAGCTATAGGTGTAAAAGTTGATTCCGATAATGCCATAATTATAGGGGGAGCAACTCACTCGAGCGATTTTCCAACGCAAGATGCATACCAATCAACTTTAGCTGGCACAAGTGACCTATTTGTGACCAAGTTATATCTTAACTTAACATTACCAAATAATGTACCTACTCCTACACCATCAACAACACCAACAGAGCCTGTGGGATTTACAGTAGCATTTGTTTACATTATAGGCATCTTATCTTTACTTGGAATTCATTTTGTAGCTAAAAATAGAAAGAACTAAGAACGCATATATGTTCTTAGTTTTTTTAATATTTTGCAAACGAAACTGTTCTTCTTGTTATGAACTGGTTTATTTCATAGATCCCATATTTTCGATAACTTTGGTAACAATATCCCAAATTACTTTTACACTATCAATTTCGACATATTCATCAGGACTATGAGCATTACGAATATTTGGACCTAAAGCAGCCATTTGTATCTCAGGGTCTATGGCTTTGAATAATCCACATTCTAAGCCTGCATGAATAGCTAGAAGCTTAACTGGTTTAGTTAAAATTTCTTCATATGATTTCTTAACTAAGTTTAAGAATTTTGAATCTAAGTTTGGTTTCCATCCTGGATAAGCTTCATCTAGTTTTGCTTTGATATTATGATTTTCACCTAATGTAACTAATTTCTTCCTTACTTCTTCTAATTCTTCAACAACAGAGCTTCGAGTGCTTACATGAACACTTACTTCTTTTTCTGTTGTATTAATTGTAGCTAAATTGCTTGATGTTTGAACCAATCCCACGATCTCTTTACTGTAAGTATGAGGACCATGATGAATTTCATCCAATAAATCGATAATAGCTTTGGTTTTATCAGAATCAAATGCTTTAGTGTTATCGTCTTTTGCTATTTCGATTTTAATTTTTGGTTCTGTTAGTTTAGCTATTTTAAGAGTGCTCTTCTTCCAATTATCTAATTTTTTCAACACTGTTTTAAGTTCATTATTAGGCATCAAAAATTGGCATTCAAAATCACGTGGTATAGCATTATGAGCAGAACCTCCTGAGAGGTTTCTAAGTAGGATAAATTCTTTTACATGAAGTAAAGCATCAACACCTATTTTAATAGCATTTAATCTTGGTAAATCTATATCAGTCCCTGAATGTCCCCCTGTTAGTCCAGTGATTGTGAGTTTAAGTCCTCTATAATCACTTTTATCTTCTAATTTAATTGGCATATAGAAATCCGTTCCACCACCACCAGCACTACTAATGGTTATCGTTCCGAGATCTTCGCTATCTAAGTTCAATAGATACTTGCCTGAGAAAAAACCAGGCATTAGACCAAATGCTCCTGTTAAACCTGTTTCTTCATCGACTGTCAACAATACTTCTATTGGACCATGTTGTAATTCTTCAGATGAAATAGCTGCCAAAGCATACGAAACTCCAATACCATTATCTGCACCTAATGATGTACCTTCAGCTGTTACAATATTATCTTTAACATAAGCCTTTATAGGATCATTTTCAAAATTAATTTTCACATTTGGTTCTTTCTGACAAACCATATCTAAATGTCCTTGTAGAATAATCGTAGGATACTTCTCATACCCTTTAGTTGCTTCCTTGAAGAGTAGTATATTTCCTACTTTATCTTCCTTTACTTTTACATTGTTCTTTTTAGCCCACTCTTT
>JAEORJ010000095.1 GCA_016840945.1 Candidatus Gerdarchaeota archaeon | reverse complement strand
GATTTAGCCAGGATGCTTGGGACTTGTACTGTTTAACAGCAGTATTCGGGTCAACGGATAGTACCCAAGCGCAACCCAAGTATCCTGGTTAGGTCAGGCTTTTTTTATTTTAACATGGCGCAGTGGCATCATAGATGTTAACTGAGTCGGTTAGGATGGATCATGGCCTGCTCAACTGTAAGACAAGTCGGGTAAATAACAGGTAAGTTGAGATGATCCAATAAGCTTTGTGAAAATCATAAGACCTATCCTCATTAAGAGTGCCGACTAACACAAAGTATAGTCTCACTGCGCCACTAATTTAATAGGGGAAAACATGAATCTAATACAAGCATTTAACGCATTATATGAAACTGCTGACCAAAAAGAAAAGGATCAGTGGAACAAAACAAACGAAAGAGAAAAAATAATTGTTGCCGAAGATTTCGGAATATCTAAATTAGATAATATAGTAACACAGTTCAATAGAGGTAATATAACTATTAATACTATGATTAGTAGAATATGGAATGCTGCTTACAATTGCGGTAAAAATAACGAATAGGGGAGACTTAGCAATGATAACACCAGAACAAGAAATACTTTTAATCGATGCTAAACAATATTGTGACGATGAAGATAAAAGCACAGAGTTTATGCTTGAATATATGCAGGACGTAGCACAAGTTGATTTAGATACTGTAATTGAATTTTTGGAACGTGAAAAAGAACTTGAATATCGAACTAAGTAATTAATCCACACTGGGCATCTAAGAACTGCAACATGAGTGAGGTATATCATGAAAGAGACAGAAAACAATCAGAAAAACTATTATGCTGTAATACCTGCAACTGTACGTTATCATAAAGATATTCCGGCATTGGGTAAATTACTCTATGGAGAAATTACTGCATTGACAAATGAAAAAGGTTATTGTTGGGCAACCAATGAATATTTTGCAGAGTTGTATGGATGTCACACCAGAACAATTAGTCGATTAATATCAAAACTAAAAGAATTAAAATTTATTGATGTCGATATACAAGAAAGATATAAACGAAAAATCTATTTGATGGATGGACAAAATTGTCTAAGGGGTACGACAAAAATGTCTAACCCCCACGACAAAAATAGCGTAGGGGATAGACAAAATTGTGAAGATATAAAGGTGAATAATAAAGAGAATATTAAAAAGAATATTAAACATAATAGTAATGGAAAGTTTGTTAAGCCTTCTATAAATGAAATATCAGATTATTGTAAAGAAAGAGATAATACTATAGACCCTAACCAATTTTTTGATTTTTATGAATGCAAGGGTTGGATGGTAGGAAAAAATAAAATGAAGGATTGGAAAGCAGCAATAAGAACTTGGGAAAAAAACGAATATCATAAAAAAGATAATCTTGATGCTTTTGGTAACCCACGAAAACCACATATTGAATATGATAAATATGGTATACCAGAACATAGTGAGGCAGGATAATGAATTATATAGAAAAATTAAAACATCCAAAATGGCAAGAAAAAAGATTACGTATTTTTGAACGTGATAATTTTAAATGTAAAATATGTGGAGAAAATGACCAAGAACTTCATGTTCATCACAAATCATATAATAATAATTCATTCGATCCTTGGGATGTATCCAATGATGATTTAATAACGGTATGTGATGATTGTCATAAATTATATCATGTTAAACATGATAAAATAGTAAAATTTGTGAGAGAAGTTCATAGATTAATGTATACTCCAAAGTCATTACAAAACATTATCAGAGATATAATAATTAATAATTTATCTTTAAGTGTTGAAGTTTATAATGAAAATGCTCATTACTTTACAAAAAATGACGATACAACTTTTGCAGAATTATTTGGAAAAGCAATATCTGATGTTAAAGTCGAATTTGATAAATACTTAAATAAATTTGTGAATAAATTGGAGAAGATAATAATAGATTATTATGATAAAATAGATATTCACGATCCATTAACAGATTTAGATAAAGTTTCTAATGAAACCACTCTTTGAACTAAACCAACATAGCGATATTGAAGCAGAAGCAATACTACTTGGAACATTAATCAGCTTTGAAAATGCTATTATCAAATGCTATGACGTATTAGAACCGCGAGATTTTTACGATAAGTTTC
>JAEORJ010000094.1 GCA_016840945.1 Candidatus Gerdarchaeota archaeon | reverse complement strand
ATCATCACTCCAATACACAATGAAAATAATGCTATACTAAGAATAATTGATATTTTTAAGTCATCATTTAAACCAAAATCATTCATAATCGGGCTAAAGAAAGCATACTCTGCAGTAGTAATAAAATTAAATCCGAAACTAAATATTGCGACAATAAAACCATCAAAAAGTACTTTCTTAGAAAGTAGTTTAGATTCAATTTTATTTTCATGTTTAGCTTCATTTGATGGATTTGTTTCTAAAGTTACCTGATCATTTGCTATTGTCATTTGGAAATCAACTTTTCAAATTACCTTGGATGATATAAACAATTTTTTTCCTCATACCCCCCTTTTGATTTTTTTATTTAAACTTCTCAAAATACCTTATTGGAAAAGTTATTATGTAAGAGGATAAATAAAACTCAGATAAATTAAAACTATAATATCTATAGGCGATGAAATCATGGCTTTTGAATTCTTTTCAGACTGGAAATGGTGGCTCATCATGGTTATTTCCATTCTATTACTAACATTAGTCTTGTATCTTAGTATAAGATTAATTTGTGGTAGAAAGAAATTTGATGGCGGTTATTTCTTAAGGTTGTTTTTAGTCTCCATTCTACTTATAGTAGGTGTTGAAGCAGTTGCTCAAGCATTAGCAGCAATAACTAGTCCTATTACCCTTGATTCAATGTTTTATATCTTCTTAACTATTGGTTTTATACTAGTGATTAGATATTTGTTGATGGTACCAGCAGTTCTTCCCCATGCTGAATCGGGAGACAAATATTGGCAGTGGGCAATTTGGAATACCGTTGTATCGTTATTCCTAATATTAGCAATAGGATACATTGTATTTGCAATTTCACATGCATTTAATCCCTCCGAACCTATCTATATCTTTGTCCCAGGATAATCTTCTAAATAGGGATTTTTTCCCTGTCTTTTCTTTTTATTTTAAATGCTTTATAGAAGTAAAGAATATAAATCTTGAAACTATTTCAAAAAGCAGAAGGGTATAAACATTGAGTGAAACCAATGGTATAGATCCAAGCATTATTTTGGACACAACTGTTTTAGTATTAGATTCAGGTGAGTTACTATGGTCTCCTAATAGAGGGCATCAAGAGCAATGGGAAGAAGATGTGTTATTTGCAGGTCTTATGGTTGCCTTAAACCAGTTGTACAACTCAATCTATGATGATAATGTCTTCACTGTACAAAGTAAAAACCAATCTTCAATCATTGTTATGTATACAAATCCAAAAAATAATTGGTATTTAATTGCTCGTAGTAGGTATATGGAAAAATCAATTATTTATGAATTAGTAGAAGAATTAGGTGAAACACTTACAATCGGGTTAGGTAATAATCTCTCACATGATTCAGGTAATTTAGATATGGTTGATTATGTTATTGATAATGTTATTAGTTCATTCTCTGGTTAGTTTTCACATAGAAAGATTAGAAACACTTTTTTTCTTTTTGTGTTGTGAAATGACGATATACAAATAATTTTAAAGCAAAACTTCGAGAAATAATACTAGACTAATTGAAAATTATTCTCAATTGTTATGCTTATTATTAGCATATAATTGAAATATGGAGGTCTCGTGGAATGTCTGAAGATGAACCACCAAAAACACCAGAAGTAGAAATGGAAGAATCCCAAACTGAATCAATGGCTGACGAACCAATTACTGAAGAAGAAACTGTAACTGATGTTAAAGATAATGAGATTTCTTCTTTGAAACAAAAAATAGCAACTTTAGAATCTGATATAGCTAACCGCGAAGAGAAAATTAAGAACTTAGAAGGTGAATTAAACCAACTAAAAGAAGATACCAAAGACATCAAAGCAAACGAAGCAAACGATAAAGAAAAGATAAAAGATTTAGAACATCGTCTTTCACAAAAAGAACTAGAAATAACGCGATTAGAAGGTTCAGTTGAAGATCTCAGTATTGCTAAAAAGAAGATTGAGGATCTTCAAAAAGAACACAAAAAATTGGAAGAGGAAATGCGCGCATACCAAAAAATGGGTGAAAATGAACCTCGTTTTATTATCCTAAAAGATTTAGATGAGTTTGGCGAAATGCGTCTAAATCAAGTATCCATGAAAGCTGGAGTATCCCCTGCTCAAGCTAAAAAATGGCTTGATGAATTAGAACGAGCAGGTTTAGTGGAAATTCATGGAGAAGGTCGCGATAGCAATCCTATTGTTTCCAGGAAAAAGAAATAATCATTTTAATAAATAAATAATCTAGTATCCAGTCCTCTAAAAACTGGATACTTTTTTGTTTTCTTTTGTTCTGAAATGTTATTTTTCTCTATTTTTTGATTAAAATCCCTTTTTTTCGAAATATTAAAATTTCATTGAACGTTTAAAATACCAAACATAGAAAATATTAATTAGTAATCATAATATAAAACAATACGTTAGTGAATATCTTACTGATTGGATGCCAAAAATCGATTATTGGTTAACATATAGGAGGCAATTGATTATCCTATGCTTAGATTAAAAATTGAAAGAAATAGATTAGCTAGTGTACTTTTGTTACTTTCAGCACTAATTGCCTCACAATTTTTTGGATCATCCACTTCATTCACTCGCTCAATTACCTATTCCATCGATGATATTGATGATGAAAGTATATTGTCTCAAATTAAAGATGCCACTTCTTCATTAAGCTCATTGTTTAATCAAAAAGAAGGTATTTTCTTATGGAATATTCAGGATCTTGATAATCTTTCACGTTATGGAGACTTGAGTGATTTAACCAACGGTGATGAAGTTATAAGTGAACTGGATTTATACATGTGGTTAGAAGGCATATCAGAAGACATTGCTATGCAATATCTATTATTGAAAAATAATGTTCGAATTTCACTTGAATTTATTGGCAATCAACAAGAGGAGTATATTTTTAACAGAAATTGGATTTTTATGACCGCTCAAATTGTCAACTGGCTTTATGATCTTGCTTCAGATGATCAACTTATCTTTATTCTAAACTCACTCTCTTCAAATAGAGATGGTTTTGGTGCATTTTGGAATTACTTAGTAAGACCACAATATAATAATTTCATTAATGAGCGTATTTCATTATTGGGCGATACTTTGGTACTTGGCTCAAAAATCCTAAGAGCAGTATCTTTTATGCCTTATTTCACTTATTATGAACAATCCTATCTTTTATTATTATCACAATTTGCTAATAATTGGTGGAATTCAATAAATGCCTATGCTTTGTACGACCCTGAGTTTGCTATTGCAGGGATTGGTAGCTCAAAAATGGCCACTAATTTTGATAAATGGATTACATGGAAATCCTTCTACGATTATGTTGATAACAAAACCTTCTCCCCAGCAGATATTTTCAGTGATGATTATTTGGATTTCCAAAACTACTTATTTACATCACCCCAAATTGCCAATCAATATTTAACTTATATTAAAAAGGTTTCAGCAAGTTATTCATATGCTTGGAATATAGATGAATATAAAAGCTACAAAATTACTAATCCATTTTTATCCCAAGTAGCTTCTCGTATTATATCAAATTATGCCTCTCATATCGAAATGGTTTTCGATAAAATTCTTTATGTATTTAATCCAGGCGAATCCATGAGTTGGACTCCTTTAGAAAATACTTTTTCAGGATATTCTTATATATGGGATAAGTATTTCATTGATGATCAGGATTCTGATAATGATTTACATCAATATCAATATGATTCATCACCACTTAAAATAACAGGTTTACGATCATATCAAGGTGCTGGTGATATCCGAGGATTAATGGATATTTATAGAGTACTATCTCAAACCTTTACAATAGATTCAATACAACAACAAAATGAATTAGAGGCATTTAATTTAGTAAGAGAAATTATAAATGCTCAAAGATCTGATGGTAGTTTTTGTTTTAGCCCTTACTTTGGCACTTCATTAGATTCGAATATTTTTTATGGCACATTGATTAATGATGCAAATCTTCTTGGACCTACTTTATTACCTGAAGGAATAAATACCTTTACAGGATCAATGACTGTTATGAAATTCCTTTTAGAAGTCCATGATGATTTAGAAGCATATGGTCTATCTGATGATGAAAACATCATTGCCTTGCAAGAAGAAGTTGATAATACCTTATCAATTTTAGGCGATTTATTACTAACGAATATTAAAGAAAATACTTTTGGCATCCCCAAACAATCAGTAATAAGTAATTTTGGAGTGGACTTTCCAATTGATCATAATTATATGGTTGAAAATATAAAAGTGAATATATTAATGTCAAACATTAATTTTCCTGATAGTGAAATACCTGATTGGATAATTCATTATGATCCTTATAGTGAAATGGGTTGCTCTATAATTTATCAATGGGATTATTTGAACCTCTTAAAAGAGCTCTATATTGATACTAGAAATGATGATTATCTCATACCAATTTTTGAATCGTTAAATAAATTTGTTATAGATTATACAGAAGACAATCAATATCAATTATCATCTGTTTGTGAAGGCAAAGATGCAATTGTGAAGAAATTCTTCAAAGAAGAATATGTCGTAAATGAAGTTGAATTGAAAGATAATACTGGTATCTTTAGTAATAATATACCATATCAATATCGTGATGAAGTTTCACCCGTAACAGGTGCATTTTCTGCTGAAACACCACAAAAAATTGCTGCAATGATCCTCACAATTCTTCCTCTATTGCAAGAATTCTTTGTTGAACCAATAAATCAAATCATTATTATTGGATTTATTTCAGGGATCATTTTGAGTGTTGCTGTTATATATATTCGTAGACCAAAATACCAATAACTGACAAAAATCATTATTTTTTTTCTTTTTTTTCAATTGACCGAAACTTTATAAATAATATCAACCAATATAGTTTAGTAGTATCTACTAATGTACATAAGGAGTAGCGTCAATTGCAATCTTTTGAAAATGAAATTAATAATTTCTTAAAGAATATCAGCAAAGCAAAAGAAGAATCATCAATCGATTTGTTAAAAATTGATGAAGATACAATTGCAGTTGTAGGATTAAATTCTATTAAGATTTTAACTGAAGCTCAAAAAGAGATGATTGAGTTAATAGCAGAAAACCCACGTACTGGGGCACAATTGGCAAAATTAACAAGCAAAACTCCTCAATTTATTTCAAAAATAATGAAATCATTAATCAAATATCAATTAGTAGATCATATACCAGCTCCCTTTGGCCCATCTAAATTTTATGCTCTTAAAGCTAATCTAATTGGCATAAGAGAAATATCAAAAATGAAGGATGAAGCTTTACCAAAAGAACTTAAAACAGAAATTGAAAGCAGGGGAGTTTTTGGTAATCTAATGTCTCTGTCGTTCCGAGAAATCTTAGATATGATAAGAGAATTAGATGAAAAGGAAAAGCAAAAAGTCCTCGACTTTATTATTGAATATTGTCAAGTCGAGGAGGATTAGTTGCGCTGACTGGTGAGCAGTTGAAATCGGCCAAAACACCTGTCTCAACGAAAGTTGTAAAAGAATCACTGAAATCGATCATCTTAAGCGGTGAGAGTGATCTCAAACGATATGTCTCTCACCGTTTCCTATACATTTTTGGTTTTTTAACTGGTTGGCATCCAAAAATTTTCTCCCTTGAATTACTCCCTTTAATATATTTTTTAGGCTGGGCAGTAGTACTCTATGGATTAAGAGAATACATTTATGCAACCTTTTTTGTGGTTGCTTTTGCAATTTTATTCATTTATTTTCTCCTTTTACATTCAATCATATCATCTTGGGATAGAATCAAACGTTGGTTTATTAAACGAGCTAGAAAACAAGGTGGAATTGAGCAGATGACTCTAGAAGATATTAGATTCTTACTTATTTTTACACGAAAAGTGTTTAGAGTAAAACCAAGTATTAGCTCAGGTGAAGAAGTTGAATTTAATCCTTCTGAATTACGGTTAAATTTAATTAGAAATAAACGATGGCTGTTTTCACTAAATATAACTATTATTATTACATTACTTGCACTAACTGCCTCTGGAATATATGGCGCAATTATGAATGTTGATTTTCTTTCTTGGCTATGGAATTGGTGGTATATTATTTTGATAGCTATTATTCCAAGTATTTTTATGATCATCTGTTTAGCAATATCAAAAGGGAAAATCAGAATGACAATAAATAATGTGCCAGCTGATGATTTTGAAGAAGTTTTAAAAGTTCTAAATGAATTTGAAATATTCGGTGCTAAATCTAATAAAAATAATTAGCAATTCATTACTCTTTTTTCACTCGTTCTTTTCTCCATTCTACAAGATCTTCAATTGATTTTCTAGCCTTCTTTTGAGCTAATTCAGTTAGAACTTTATTAACTCTAGCACGGTCTAAACTATCAAAGAAGTTGTTCTTCTTTGGTGCAGTGTAAAATTCATATAAAGGCAATATCGCTCTTTCATCACCAAAACTACCTAATGCTATTGCAGCATTTCTTTTAGTTTCACTATCTTTTTCCTTTACTAACACTTCATATAGTTCATCCGCACAGCTTTCATCACCAATACGACCTAATGCTAATGCTACCCTCCTTCTAACACTGCCTTGTTTGTCTGTTTTTAAAACCTTGAGAAGTAATGGTATAGTTGTGGGATCTTGTAATAATGCTAATTGATCTACAGCATCTTCCCTATCTCGAGTGTTTCTTGATTTTAGGTCTTGCTCTATTTTTTTCAAATCCATCTTTGACACCTTTTTTAGTAAATGTTCTCAGCTTGTTTTTTCATCTCATAATTATGAATTTCAGTCATGATTATTTGTAATAATTCTCTTGGATCAAATACTATATAGTCAGCTGATAATTCATCTTGAGTCGAAAATCCCCATGTTACCCCAATTGTTTTAAAATTATGTTTTTTACCTAAATCAAGATCAAATTGAGTATCACCGATAAAAAAGCCATATTGTATACCTCGTTCAGCTATAAAAACATCATATTTTCCTCCCTTGTTTTTCATATCTGTTATTATACCATCAAAATCTATTGGAATACCAAATTTCTGGAATATTTTCACTCGTTCTTCTTCATTCTCTAATTCTGTCTCATGAGTAACTATAGCAAATTTTGCATGAACGATTTTTTCTAATCTCAATAATACTTCAGGTATACCAGGAAAAGCTTTGACAGTATTCCAAAACTCTTCTTTTCGAATTTCTTCTAATTTTGTAGGCCCACCAAAAATATATTTTAATGGATTGAATTTATACTTCCGCATTAATGCTAGTTTAGACATCTTTGGATAATCTTTGTATAAGCTTTTTACTTGTTCTTTAGAAAAGTCTTTTCCTAAATATTTTGTATAGGTATTTGCTAATGCTTGAACTGTGTCAACCAAAGTTCCTGAATAATCAAAGAAAATCCAAGGAGTTTCATCCCTTATTTCGGGTTCAACTTCATCAATTATTTCTTCATTCATTTCTTCTTCAATTTCAATTGCTTCATTAATAGCTTCTACTTCATCAGTTTCTAGTAAGTCTTCTTCAATCTGCTCGGATAATTCCTCAAATTCTTCATTTGATTTTGGTGTTTGCTCAAACTCTTCCATAATTTCACACTGCCAGATAAAGTATTGTTAACCTATTTCTTAACATTAACTGTCAGATTAGTATTGCATTTAAAATAATTTTTTCTACTTGAAATTAAGGTTAACTGGTTTTTGTATATTTTTAAAGAAAAAACACTAGTGGTTTTTTGAGATGCATAAAGAGTGTGGATATAAATGTCAATAAAAAAGAATGAAGAAACATTAATTGAGAATTTCATAGATAAGAATAGTAAAAAATATGGCATCCCAAAAATCGCATTAAAAGCTTTGAAAGATTTTGGTATATTTGATGCTCGAGTTCTAAGTGTTCTTACTGAAAATGAAATAGCTGCAATACCAAATGTCAGTGAAAAAACAGCCGTTTCTTTAGTGAGAGCTGCAGACGATACTTTTAGAGGACCATTATTCCAAAAAGCTGCAGATCAATCAGAACGTTTGATCAAAAAACGAAAATACTTTACTACTGGATCTGAAAGTTTTGATAAATTACTTGGTGGGGGTATGCCAACAAGTGCTATAATAGAGATTAATGGTGAATATCGTACCGGGAAAACTCAAACGTGCTTAACTTGTTCAGTAACTGCTCAATTACCTGAGGAACAAGGTGGATTGGATCGTCCTGTTATTTATATCGACACTGAAAATTCGTTTCAAGCTCAACACCTTCAAGAAATAGGTGATAGATTTAATATTGATAAAGAGAGATTATTGAGTAATATCTTTGTTGTGCAAGCTGAACAATTGAGATATTTAAATCAAGCTATAGATCGTTTACCAGGATATGTTCAAGCCTTAGATCCAGGTCTAATTGTTATCGATTCTTTAATGGCTCCATTTAGAACAGAATTTCATGAATTAAATCTCTTAGCTGTTCGTCAGAAAAAACTTGGGCGTTTAATTGGTTTACTAAAGAGAATAGCTATCGCTTTCAATACATCAGTTATATTTACTAATCAAGTAATGGCGAATATTGGACCTTCAGGACAATTTATACCTGTAATTGCTACAGGCGGTCATGTAGTAGCTCATGCTTCGGACATTAGAATTTTCATGAAGAAATTGAAAGGTAATAGTAGACGAGCTAAAATTGATGATTGTGCATGGTTGCCTAATGAAACTGCTGATTTCTTCATAACAAATCAAGGTATATCTGATACTGAGACAATTGAAGAAATATCTGAATCTAAACCTAAATCAAAGGCTAAAGCAAAAGCAAAAACACAAGAAGACGATGATGAATTTGAAACTGTTATTGAAGATGAATCTGAGATTGAAGATATAGATTATGAAGATTCTGATGAAGAATACGATGAGGAAGTAACTCCCACAAAAAAACCTCCTAGTCCAATGATCGAAGGATTGAAAGAAATAGCTAATTATCAAGATATTAGATTTGATAAATCAGATGAAGCTAAAGATCAATCTGAATCAACGGAAGAAGAATCTGCAATAGATGAAATTGAAGAGGAATCTGTGACCGAAGTAAAAACACCAAAGAAAACTACTTCAAAATCTAAAACAAAAACTACAGAAAAAAAATCCAAGGTACCTGCTTAGTGAAAGATAAGCAACAAAAACTAGCAGGTTCTGATATTCAATATGATCTTACAAGCACCAATAGTTCTAATTGTGAGAGGAAATTAACATTGTCTGTTAGTACAAAAAGGAATATTGTTCTGATATCTTTTGGAGCATTTATTTTCTCTATTTATTTATCAATACAAGGACAATTTTTGAATGACCATATAGCTAATTTAGCAAATTTTACACCTTTAGTTATTTCTCTAATGGTTAGTCTAATATCCTTAACAGGTGCGGTTGTAAGTATCTTTACTGGTGCTATTAGTGATAATTTGCGATGGTCATTTGGAAAACGTAGAATTTTCATATTAGCTGGAGGGATAACCTCTGCATTATTCCTATTTTTGTTACCTTTAAACGACACTATTCTCTTTATTATCAGCATAAATGTTGTACTAAGCATTCTAAATACTGCTGCATTTGTTTCAAATAATTCACTTATACCAGATCTAACTGAAAAAAATAAGCTCGGCAAGATTAATTCTTTTGCTTCAATTGGTACAGCTTTTGGTACAGTAGCTGGTTTTGCTATTATGATGATTGCTAACTCAAAATCAATATTCTATTTAACAGGAGCTATATGCTCGTTGGGTTTCTTAGTGTTAGGTTTATTTTTCCAAGAACCGTTGGATACCACTCCATCAAAACCTTGGTTTCAAGAAGTTAAAAAAACGTTCAAGTTACGAAATCTATTAGAAGAAAAGAAATTTTTCAAATTTATAATAAGTCATTTCTTTTTACATACAGGAATTAATAGTTACATGCCATTTCTTCTAATATTTCTAACACAATCAAATAATCCCACAAGTGGGGAATCTATTGGCCTTGGTTTGACTATAGAAAGTGGCGAAATCTTAATTGTTTTTGCAGTAATGACCATTATCTCATTAGTTGCTACAATTCCTTTTGGATATTTAATTGACCGATCAAAAATCAATCGTTTTCTGATTATAAGCAGAATAGCTTTTGCACTTTCAACCATATTGCTCGCATTAACACCGATCGTATTAGTATCTCAACCTTTAGTTTCAGCAATTATTTTCATTATTCCTTTTAGCGTTGCTAATACTGCAGATACAATCTCGAGAAGTGCTGTTATTCATCAATTGTGCCCTGAATCCAAACGAGGACAATTTTTAGGCATTCAATTTTTAGTTAAAATTCTTGCACAAATACCTGGTGCAATTATTGGAGGTTTATTAGCTCAATTCCTTCAATATGGTTATCTATACACTTTTATTATTGGTGGTGTCTTTTTATTGATTTCAATTCCATTTCTTATTAAAAGGCAAAATGAAGATTTACTTAATATTGAAAAAATATCACAAATGACTCCAAGTTGATTATTTTATTAAAATGAATTCCAAAAGACATCTGATAGTAATAAATCTAAATTAGCGAATTTCTTATGTAATGAAGTTAATCCTAAAAATTCTGACAATGGTAAAAGTCCAGCTAAAAATGATTTAAGTGAACTTTCAACACGACTTAAATCACCTTCATATAGTAGATATTTGTTTATAACATCAACTAAGTCTTTTCCTAGAATGATATGGTCATAAATAGCTTTGTGATACATTGTATTGTCAATCATAAAGGAATCTGTTTCTACTTGAGGTATAAATTTCAAACATTCAAAAATAATCTGTCCTAGAGTTGGTTTCTTACTAAATAAATCATATAATAGCCAATCCTTAATTTTCTCAAAAGTTTCAACGCTTATTCCCATTTCAGCACAAATCCCTCCTTTAGCAGTTGTCTGTAAATGGTTTTTTGCAGTTTCGATAATATACCCATTTATTGCTAATTTAGTTAAAATCGAAAAATTTCTTTTGATTATTTCAAGAGCATTATCAATATTGATTTGTTTGAGAACAAATAACCTATGCGCACAAAATAATTGATTTGTAGAACAAGAGCAAGTTAGTTTCTGTTCTGTTTTTGTGATAATAAATTGTTGACCATTATCACTTATAAAAATTGATTGAGTTTTCTCCCCAGATAGAATTTGATTTAAACTCAAATTTCTAGTTGAGTAAAAATGATCCAAAACTTCTATGACATCAAAATCATATGATTCGATATCATCTATTAGAATTTTAAAGTAATTTTGTTGAATATTATTTAATTGTTCATCATCTATGTTATCAAAATTATTACTTACAATTCTTTTTATGCAATAATCAAGGAATGTTTTTTTCAGTAATTCAAGCAATTCATCTTTTGTAGGAGTATTAGTATAAATTAAATTTAAAATCATCTTTTCTAATTCATCAATATTTAAGATCATAGTATTTATTTCATCGAATCTTTGTTCTAAGGCATCAATTGATGATTCATTGTTAAAATTATTTTTTTCAGAGAACCAATATCTGTTGATTATTGCTCTTTTCTCTCTAGTATCGTTAGCTATTATTGTACAATTCCCATAACTGTCAAGTCCAAGCCTTCCAGCTCTACCAGCTAATTGATGAAATACATTTCTGGATAACCATTCATTATTCCATCTTTTAGTATCATAAATAATAACATCTCTTACTGGTAAATTAACTCCAGCACCTAATGTTTCTGTACAAAATAATACCTTTATAAGGTTCTCTCGAAACATCTCTTCTATGATTTTTCTCGACATGCGACTAAGTCCCGCATTATGAAATGCTGTGCCATATTGTACTAGATTAAAGAGTTGTTTATTTCCAATGGTGTCTTTTGGTAGGTTAACACTTTCAATGAAAGCTTTAATCTTATCTATTTCTAAAGAATTATTTCTTATGCATGCTTTTTTGATAAATTCTGAATAAAATTCAGCATATTCTTCTGCTTTGTTCCTTGTTCCACAAAAGATCAATACCTGACCATTTGATGATATAGCAGTCTTAATAACTTTTTCAACTATTTTTTCAGGAAATATGGAAACATCAATTTTGTAAGAAAGAGGTATTTCCCTTTGTTTGCTTATTATTAATTTAGCATTAAGCCACTTAGCAATATCATCAGGATTTTCTATAGTCGCTGATAAAAGTATCAATCTAACACGATTAGATAACGTTGTAAGAATCGTTTCCAATATGGGTCCTCTGTTCTTACTTCCAATTAAATGAAATTCATCAACAACAACATTTTTTATCAATTCAATTAGATTTGGCATTCGACCTAGAATTGATTTGAACCTTTCGTAGGTTGAAATTATAATATGACTCTTTGAAATTTCATTTTCATCAAAATCAATTTCGGACATTGATAAATGTATTTTTAGTTTGAACTGGCGATATTCTCTAGCAATTTGATTAGCTTTTTCTTCAGCTAATGCTCTTAAAGGAACTAGGAAAATCGTCTTGCCATCATTTTGTTCACTTGTCAAATTGATATTATTTAGTTTAGTCGGGTTTTTACTAAAAATTAAATCCTTAATAGCGATTATTTCAGCGATTAATGTTTTTCCTGCTCCACTTGGAGCTACAATTACTAGATTATCTTTAGTAAAAAGAAATGGTTGAGCCTTTTTTTGTATGTCAGTTAATGAGTTTATTTTTTTATTTAACAATATTTCTTTGAGAAATCTGTTTTGATATTTTTGCTGTTCAGCTTCAATAACCACACTTAATTTCTCCTAGTAACTATCATTTTTATTTAACTTAATCCTAAATAAAACTTAGACTCGTTGACACTTCGACATACATTTTTATCCAAAATTTCACTTTTACATAATTGTTTGAGATTCAATAAAGCAAAGTCAAATATTCCACGTTCAATTAATTCGTTTGTAATTAATTCTTCTAATGTAAGATATATCAAACAACCACTATTTGAGATACACTCACTACAACAATCAAATTCATGATTTGGGCAAAAACTATTGATACATCGGACATTTTGAAGTTCATTAATAAGTGCATTATTGGTCATTTTTGTAATCTTTGATTTCATTTTGGATTTCCCCTTTATTCCTGTCCTAAGCATTTTATTCACCTGACTTTTACCATATAGTAAACTGCAATAAACAACATATGAAATAAATCAATATTCAAGTCATTACTATGAATATTTTATTTAAAAAAGAACAAATAGCATTCTTTAAGTTGCATGATTTATCAGTTCTTCTTTTTTCTTAAAACATTAACAATAGCAAAATAGCTTATTATACTAATGAATAGAAATGGTAATACTGGATTTGAAATATTGTAGGTTGTTGTTTCAGTTGTATTACCTATGGTTAATGGATAACCTGCGGCCATCCAATCATTTATTCCCCCTAACATATTTGCTACATTGCTGTAATTATAATTGTTAACTAGCTTTCCAGCACCAATTTCTGATCGATACCCATTATCACAATAGACAATTATTTCAGCTGATAAATTTTCGGGAAATAAATAATCATAGGCACTAAAATAGTAGACGTTGATATTAATAGCACCTAAAATATGTCCTTCTAAATATTCATTTAATGATCTTACATCTAAAAGAAAAATGCCAGAATGTGAATCTATTCTTTCTTTGGCTTCATGAATGGTAATATTCTCATATTCACCTGCCCGTATAATAGCTGGTGAAATGATTATAGGAATAAGAAATATTATCAAGATTTTTAGTTTTAAATCCTTCAAATTATAACCACTCATATAATTATAAAATACTTAATGATTATATAATTAATGACAATTTAATTTTTTATAATTATAAGAAATTTAACCTTAAATTTTTAAAAACTAAATAGGATTCTACTTAAAAAACTAAAAGATATTAATTTATAGTATTAACAAGTATAACAACGTGAAAGATAATGTCTCTAACAACAAAATCATTAATAGAAGTAGTTATGGTTTCACCAGCATTGGTGGATGAAAATGATAATATAGCAATAATTGCAAAAGTACTTTTACAATCAAACAAAGGGTGTGTGTTTGTTACCAGCATCGGAGAAGTTGTTGGTGTTATTACAGAACGAGATGTTCTACGTTTAATATTAAAGGAAGGTGGTATTTTAACAACTGATATTGAAGCTAAAGATTTCATGATACGACCTGTTGTTACAATACCAAAAACAGCTACTTTAGCCCAAGCAGATGATTTAATGGCTCAAACAAATGTAAATCGTTTAGCTGTAGTTGAAAAAGAAGGATCATTAATTGTTGTTGGATTGATTGATTCAGAAATGTTAAACTCATCTCTAAAAACCGAATACCTAAAAACTTTGAAGAAAAGACAGAAATATATTCAAAAATAACTTTCTTTTCTTTATTTCTTACCCTCATTCAAATATCTCTTTAGAAAATATGGGCAATTATCAGTAAATTGACAAAATTTGCACATCCATTTTTGAGGGCATTCATTTGGTTCTCTTGTTCCTTTCCAATACCCAAGAGCCCATTCCATATCTACTTCGAAACTTTCATAATGAAAATAGCTTCTATCTGCAAAAACAACACTTTGATCTATTTGATGCATGTAAATTGCTTGCAATTCGAAAGATAATTTTGGTAAATTCTGGAATATATTGAATGTTTCATTAAGCATTTGATTTGGTGGTATCTTTTCTAACAATTGTTTATGCTCTTCTGGTAATTGTTTCAATAATTCCTCTGATGGTTCCAATATCTCTGGTACCTCAAAATGCTCTTTGAACATTTGGGCAGTATATTTTCCTTCTTTTAGCTCTCTTAACATGTACCAATAGACTTGCATCTGTATTCTATTTCTTCGCTTTTGTTCATATGAAGGTGCTGTTTTAGACTTTCTTGTTTTATAATCGGTTATTACCATAACCTTTTCATCATTCTCACTATTTTCAATTACTAACTGGTCAATAATTCCTAAACAAGTCAATTCATCAATTTTACCAATAACAGGTAACTCCCGAGTTATACCTTGTGATTGAAAAATCATTAATTTACTATACATTTGAAGGATATATGTAATAATAGTATCTTCTAAGGTTGTAACTTCAACTTCTATTATCGGTCCTAGCTCTTCCTCTAATCCCTTGTGGATTTCTGATCCTTTAATCATTACTTCTGTAGGCTCCATCCCCAAATGCAATCTTAAATGAAGTTGCATCTCACACCAAAATTGATCAGCTATTTTACTTGGGGAAAGATTCTTGAATTTTGGTAAACTTTCCAAGTCAATTGTAAATTCTTCATCCTCCTCATCAAGATTGGAAAAAGCATTATCCTTCATAATAAGTTTTTCACATCCAGTTTTGTTTTTAATATTATCATTAGTTATAATTAAAATGAAGTGGTGTTTTTATTTATTTATTTACACTTTCATTTGGAAGATTTAATATGAACGGTAATCACGTTTTGCCTTTCTTTAATACAAATGATTTTTGGGAAAAACTACAAACCATTCCAGATAATTTTGGTCGAATCTTCAGTAATGCTATAGCTTTTCTAATCATGATATGTTTTGCAATTGGGATAGTCTTAGTTGTAGTTGGAGCGATAAAATGGGCTACTGGTTGGGATGATCGTAGTGGTAAAAAAACAATTGTTAAGGGCATAGTTTTAATAGCTATTAGTTTAGTTGGGGGAGGAATTGGTATTGGCGTTTCACCGTATATTTAATTCTGTTTTTTTTCCAATGATTGATTGTGCATAAAAATAACCTTAATATTCCAAAAAACAATGATTTTAGTAAAAGTGTTATTAGGTGTATTATTTATGAAAATCATTTTACCAAGGAAATGGTATTTAGCTATAATAGGGATAGAAAATTGGTGTGAAAGAGCAGAAAATTTACAACATAATGAATTTATAGCATTAAAAGAGATTATTGATAATTTTATTGCTAAAACAAATAAAAGCTTTAGGAAAAACGGTGCAATAGCAGCTAGTCTTTTTTGGTCTACAGAAAACTTATCACCAATTTACCTTTTAGAAGCAACTCGAGATAATGAGAGATTTTTGAAGGAAAATAGGATTATTTATCAAAATTTAACTGAACAAATTATGAATAGTCTAACTATTGAAGAAAAACAGTCTTCGTTAGGCAAAAATCTTCAGCAAGTAAATCCAAATGGTAAAGTTTTGCTTCTTGAATGTACAATTCCTGCTGCTAGTGATATAACACCAAGTGATGAGCAGGTTATCAAAGCTTTTAGTGATGCATTAAATGCTGAGTTTTTAACAATTAAAAGATCAGAACATGATTTTAATGGGAGAAGTATTTGGTTATCATCACTTGATAGTGTACTTTCTCGAGGTTTTATGCAAGATGTAGGACCTGTAAAGAAATTACGTTCAGCGAAGGAAACTGAAGGTAAAAGGTTATATGAGAAAAAAACTCCTGGTGATTTTGAAAAAATCTCTCGAGCTTTGTCAGAAGCAGTTTATTATCGTCCTAGTTTATTTGAACTAGAACCTCCTAAACCTGATTATGATGAACGTGCTTCTCTAGGTCATTTGATTATTCATTATTTAGTAGCTGATGGTGAATTTCCCAATAAACTTCAATGGCGCTCAGTAACTCATGAAAGAATTGGTCGTAAAATAGAAGATTATCAATGGTTTAGTGAAAATGATATCGATTGGAAAGAAATGGATAAATTACAATTATACGCTGAACAAATCTCCTATGATAAAGTAGAAAAAGTTATAGCTGATGTTGGTGGAGTTAAATTTGATTCTATTTGGACTGAAAGGGACTTATCACATAATATTTACTTTTTGACGAAATTTAGCTTCACAGAAGATATCCTAAAAACACTACTTACATTCACTAATAGTGATGCTAGATCATTTCTTGAACCTCATATAGGTTTAGGAGCTATAGCTATGTTAGAGTTGTGGCAGAAAGCAAATGTATATTTTAATATGTTAGTTTTTGAAATTAAAGGATTAGATTCT
>JAEORJ010000093.1 GCA_016840945.1 Candidatus Gerdarchaeota archaeon | reverse complement strand
AGGTACAGGACCAACTGGTTGAGTACTAGCAGCACGCTTTCGGTTTCGGCTTACGCTTGCTAAAGCAATAATTAAAATGATAAGGAGGAGACCAGCACCACCAGCACCGATGTAGATGTAAATCATCATATTGCCAGACGGATTACTATTAGGATCATTTGGATCAGTGCCTTGAGCCACTTCTACACCGTCAGTAAAGCCATCGCCATCGGTATCAGCATTTAACGGATTTGTATGGTAAATTTTAACTTCAGCGCCATCGGTTAAACCATCAGAGTCGGTGTCGTCATCATTGGGATCAGTACCTGCTGTAAACTCTTCTAAATTAGTAAGATCATCTTCGTCAGGGTCTTCAGTTGAATCATCAACTAATGGATCAAGATCATTATCAATTTCCCAACCATCAGTCATACCATCGCTATCAGTATCATCATTTTGTGGATTTAAACCGTTTAGATATTCCTCTAAATTAGTAAGGTCGTCATCATCAGGATCGCCAGTAGCATCGTTTACTAATGGGTTAAGACCATAAGTATTTTCCCAACCATCAGGTAAAGCATCATTATCAGAATCAGAATCTTGTGGATCTGTACCGAGATTATATTCTTGGAGGTTAGTTAAACCATCTGAATCAGGGTCAAGAGCTGTATCATTTAATAACGGCTTGAGACCATTATTTACTTCCCAACCATCTGGCATAGTATCAGCATCAGTATCAGCGACTAATGGATTAGTTAAACTAGTGCCTGTTTCATAACCGTCTAATAATCCATCATTATCAGAGTCAGAATCAGTTGGGTCAGTGATGTAACCATCAACGCCAGCAATAATTTCTTCACCATCATTAATGCCATCAGAATCAGTATCAGCTTCTGTTGGATCTGTAAAGTAAACAGTTACTTCATCGCCATCTGTTAACCCATCAGAATCAGTATCATCTGAGGTAGGATCAGTTAGGCTGGTATTAATCTCATAGGCATCTAATAATCCATCAGAATCAGTATCGTTGGTTAAGGGATTGGTAATATATCCATCTGTACCAAGAACTACTTCTTCACCATCAAAGATAGTATCATCATCACTATCATCATCATTAGGATCAGTGGAGTAGGTGAGTACTTCGACACCATCGGATAGACCATCGTTATCTGAATCGCTATCAGTTGGATCGGTCATACTAGTACTGCCTTCATAAGCATCCAAAAGACCATCTGAATCAGTGTCATTAGATAATGGATTGGTGATGTAGCCATCTGAGCCAAGGGTGACTTCTTCTTGGTCATCTAAAGTATCGTCATCCGTATCGGAATCAAATGGATCGGTACCATAACCAAATTCATCAAGATTACTCAAACCATCAAGGTCATCATCTAGAGTTGAATCATCGGCAGTTGGATTAAGACCATTAGCTACTTCATAACCGTCTTCCATACCGTCGCCATCAGTGTCAGCATTGGTGGCATTTGTTATCCATCCATCTGCACCTATAACAACTTCTTCTCCATCATCTATACCATCAGAATCAGTATCAGCGTTATTTGGATCTGTACCGTTTGTATATTCACCAAGATTATCAAGACTATCTGTATCTGGATCGCTGGTAGAATCATCAACTAATGGATTTAAGCTGTTATCCACTTCCCATTGATCTGGCATACCGTCAGAATCAGAATCAGAGCTTTGTGGATCAGTACCTAAGGTGTATTCCTCATAGTTTGTTAACCCATCTGAATCAGCATCATCACCAGCATCATCAACATTAGGGTTAAGGCTGTTAGAAACTTCCCAGCCATCAGGCATACTGTCGGAATCAGAATCACTCGAATTGGGATTGGTATTACTAGTTAATGTTTCATAACCGTCTGTTAATCCGTCATCATCACTATCATCGTCATTTGGATCAGTGATATAACCATCTACACCAGCAACAACTTCTTCACCATCGAGGATTAAATCATCATCAGAATCGCTATCAGTTGGATCTGTCAAGCTCGTATTAATCTCATAAGCATCCAATAAAGCATCAGAATCAGTGTCGTTACTATTCGGATTTGTAATATAACCATCAGTACCTAATACAACCTCCTCACCATCCAAAATAGTATCTGAATCACTATCAGTGGAGTTAGGATCAGTTGAATAAGTATTAATCTCTGCATTGTCATCTAGACCATCTGAATCTGAATCAGCAGCATTGGGGTTAGTGTAATAACCATCTACACCTAAGCAAGCTTCTTCAAAATCATTTATTCCATCACCGTCAGTATCAGGATTGGTAGCATTACAATGGATATAACCTGTAGCATTAGCATACATATTATCAGGAATATAGACACCTAAAATTTCTTCTCCGTCTTCTAAACCGTCATCATCAGTATCGGCGTCAAAAGGATCAGTTGATCCAAAGAATTCATCTAAATTGCTAAGACCATCTGAATCATCATCTAATGTTGAATCGTCAGCTGTTGGATTGAGTCCAAAGGTCACTTCATAGCCATCTTCCATTCCGTCACCATCGGTATCGGCATTGGTAGCGTTAGTAATCCAACCATCTACACCAACAACAACTTCCTCACCATCGTCGATTCCATCACTGTCAGTGTCAGCAACATTTGGATCTGTTCCATATGTGTATTCGCCTAGATTATTTAGGTTGTCAGAATCAGGATCATTAGTGGAATCATCTACTAATGGATTTAAGCTATTGTCAACCTCCCACTTATCAGGCATACCATCATTGTCAGAGTCTGAATCTAATGGATCTGTGCCTAAAGTATATTCTTCATAATTTGTTAAACCATCAGAGTCATCATCATCTGCGGCATCATTAACATTAGGATCTGTGCCATTGTTTACTTCCCATAAATCAGGCATCAAATCAGAATCCGTATCACTTGAATTTGGATTAGTGTTGCTGGTACCAGTTTCATAACCATCTGATAACCCATCATCGTCACTATCAGAATCCAAAGGATCAGTTATATAGCCATCTGCTCCTAGGACCACTTCTTCCCCATCATTGATGCCATCTGTGTCTGTATCAGCAACATTAGGATTAGTTCCATTATTGTATTCTCCTAGGTTATTGAGATTATCTGAATCAGGGTCATTTGTGGAATCATCAGCTAATGGATTAAGACTATTACTAAATTCCCAACCATCAGGCATTCCATCATTGTCTGTGTCATTATCTTGTGGATCTGTACCTATTGTGTATTCTTGGATGTTGGATAAACCATCTGAGTCAGCATCAACAGCAGCATCATTAACAAGAGGATTAGTGCCATTATCGACCTCCCATTTATCGTTCATATTATCATTATCTGTATCAATATCTGTTGGATCAGTTAAGCTGGTATTTACTTCATAACCATCTTCTAATCCATCATTATCAGTGTCAGGATCTAATGGGTCAGTGATATAACCATCCACACCTGCAACAACTTCTTCACCATCAAAAATAGTATCATTATCAGAATCATTGTCATTAGGATCTGTAGAGTTTGAATATTCATCTCCATCGTTCAATCCATCATCATCACTGTCTGAATCAGTGGGATCTGTAATGTATCCGTCTACACCTAAAGTGACTTCTTCGCCATCATTAAGGCCATCAGAGTCAGTATCTGCTTCATTAGGATCGGTTCCATTATTATATTCCCCTAAATTATTCAAATTGTCAGAATCAGGATCAGCAGTTGAATCATCAACTAAGGGATTCAAAGAATTGCTATCTTCCCACCCATCTGGCATACCGTCACCATCTGTGTCATTATCTTGTGGATCTGTGCCAAGATTATATTCTTGTAGATTTGTTAATCCGTCAGTATCATCATCATCACTTGCATCATCGATATTTGGATCCGTTCCATTAGCAACTTCCCAAGCATCGGGCATCAAGTCATTATCAGTATCATTATCAGTAGGATCAGTCAAGCTTGTATATATTTCATAAGCATCTAATAATCCATCGGAGTCAGTATCATTGGAATTTGGATTGGTAATATAACCATCTACACCTAGAACAACTTCCTCATCGTCAGTTATTGTATCTGAATCGCTATCAGCAGAATTGGGGTTTGTAAAGTAAACATTAACTTCATCACCATCAGAGAGTCCGTCATCGTCGGAATCACTATCAGTGGGATCTGTTAAGCTAGTATTGATTTCATATGCATCAAGAAGTGTGTCTGAATCGGTATCATTACTTAATGGATTTGTGATGTAGCCATCCACACCCAATACAACTTCTTCATCATCAGATATCGTATCTCCATCACTATCTGTTGAATTTGGATTGGTACCATAGATATTTACTTCATCACCATCACTTAAGCCGTCATTATCAGAGTCTGAGTCAGTTGGATCACACAAGTATGATGCTTCTTCACCATCTAACAACCCATCTGAATCTGTGTCGTTATTTAATGGATTGGTAATATAACCGTCTACTCCTAGGGTTACTTCCTCATTATCATCTAATGTATCATTATCAGAATCAGTATCTGTTGGATCAGTTGAGTAAGTGTTAACTTCATCGCCATCGGATAGACCATCATTGTCAGTATCGGGATCAGTAGGATCACATGAATATGTTCCTTCATCGCCATCTAATAGTCCATCTGAGTCGGTATCATTATTCAATGGATTAGTAATATAACCATCTAAGCCAATTGTTACCTCTTCTTGATCACTTAATGAATCATTATCAGTGTCTGTATCAGTTGGATCTGTAAAGTAAGTATTCACTTCATCGCCATCACTTAGGCCATCATTGTCAGTATCAGAATCAGTGGGATCAGTTAAGCTAGTGTTGATCTCATAAGCATCTAATAGACCATCTGAATCTGTATCGTTATTTAATGGGTTAGTGATATAGCCATCCACACCTGCTACAATTTCTTCACCATCAGAGATAGTGTCATTATCACTATCAGAATCATTGGGGTCAGTAGTATAAGTATAAACTTCATCGCCATCAGAAATGCCGTCGTTATCAGAATCAGAATCTGTGGGATCAGTTGAATAAGTCATTTCTGCGCCATCTAATAATCCATCGGAATCTGTATCGTTGTTATTAGGGTCTGTTATATAACCATCTACACCAATTGTGACTTCCTCTTGATCACTTAAAGTATCATCGTCAGAATCGCTATCATTTGGATCTGTTGAATAGGTGTTTATCTCGTCATAATCAGATAAACCATCATCATCACTATCGGTATCGTTAGGATCTGTTCCTGCAGCTATTTCCTCACCATCTGTCAAACCGTCATCATCGCTATCCGAGTCTAATGGATCAGTGCTGTAGGTATTTATTTCATCCCCATCCAACAAACCATCTGTATCTGTATCATTGTTTTGTGGGTCTGTTCCCGCTGTATATTCCCCTATATTATCTAAATTATCGCTATCATCATCGTTTGCTGAATCATCTACTAATGGATTTAATCCATTTGCTATTTCCCAACCATCGGGCATTCCATCTGAGTCCGTATCATTATCATTTGGATCAGTATTTTGAGTGTATTCATTAATATTTGTGACTGAATCTCCATCTGGATCTCCAGTACTATCATCAGTTAACGGATTCAAACCATTTGTTACTTCCCACCCATCTGGCATGCCATCGTTATCGGTATCGGAATCTGTGGGATCGGTTCCCGCTGTGTATTCTCCCAAATTGTTTAAACTATCGGTATCACCATCACCTGTTGAATCGTCACTTAATGGATTAAGGCCATAGGTAACTTCCCATCCATCGGGCATACCATCATTATCAGAATCAGAGTCAGTAGGATCAGTACCAGCAGTATATTCTGCTAAGTTATTTAAATTATCAGAATCGCCATCACCAGTTGAGTCATCACTCAATGGGTTTAAACTGTAGGTTACTTCCCAGCCGTCTGGCATACCATCATTATCAGAATCGGAATCTGTAGGATCAGTTCCAGCAGTGTACTCTGCTAAATTATTTAAATTATCTGTATCACCGTCACCGGTTGAATCATCAGACAATGGATTTAAGCCATAGGTAACTTCCCAACCGTCTGGCATTCCATCATTTTCGGTATCGGAGTCATTTGGATCGGTTCCTGCTGTATACTCTCCTAAATTGTTTAAACCGTCTGTATCGCCATCACCTGTTGAATCATCAGTTAAAGGATTAAGACTATTTGTTACTTCCCAACCATCGGGCATACCGTCATCATCAGTGTCAGCATCATTAGGGTCTGTTGAATAAGTAAACAATTCAACATAATCATCTAAATTATCATTATCAGTATCAATATCAGTAGGATCTGTTCCATAAGTTATGATTTCTTCACCATCTGTTAAGATATCATTGTCTGTGTCAGCATCAGTTATTGTTGTACCATAGAATACTTCTGAGAAATCATCTAACAAATCACTATCGGTATCCATCCAACCGGTATTATATAATGAACCGTGTTTTGTATGCCATGGTGCCAATCCAGACGCTGCTACTCCTGTGACATCTATACAGAAAACTGTTCCAGTAGTATTGGTTGTTAATATTTCAAACACACCATCAGCATCAACATCAGCTATTGTTGTGCCTACCCTATCTATATCGCCACAATCATATGATGTTTCAAGGGTGCTATTTGCAGCATAAATCCTTAAGCTGTCATCACCTACACCGCCATCATTTGATTTAGTAATTATTATTTCATAATTCCCATCATTGTTTAAATCAGCTATTGTAGGTGATCCAAAACTTCCTTCATCGAGAGTAGTGCTGTTTTGTACTGCACCATTATGGTCAAGAATAAAGAGGGTTGCACTTTCATTAGTGGTGAAAATTGTTTCATCATATGTATCACCATCTACGTCATAAACTGCTGGGTCACCGAAAATTGCTCCACTAGCATTATATGACCAATCTAAAGAAGCACTTGTTGTTCCTCCTTCTAAGGCTCGGATATAATAATCATTACTTCCAAAAATAATCTCTAGATTGCTATCATCATCGATATCAGCAATTGCTGGGGAGCTGTAAATATCACCAGTGACATTGTAAGCCCACTGCAATGTTCCGTTGTGATTGATACAAATCAATTGTTTGGTGCTGCCACCACTATTTCCAACAATGACTTCCATTTCACCATCATCTTCAACGTCGGCGACTGCTGGTGTTGTGGTTATCGCCCCACTGAAGCTATTAACGTATTCCCATAATAAGGTACCATTATTAGCTAAACAATAAACTCTACTATTGTCATTACCAAAAAGGAGTTCTAATTGCCCGTCATCATTGATATCTGCTACAGTTATTCCTGAATAAGTTACTCCACCATTCATCGAACTATAAGTCCATTCAGTTCCTCCTGTAGTATTTAAGCAATAGACTGTATCAGTCGCGGTCTCTAAAAAGACAATTTCAACTTCTTTATCAGCATCTATATCAGCAACTGTTACTCGTGACATGATGTCAGAGCCTGTTCCCAAATCTTTAGTCCAGAGAACATTCTTTTGGTAATCCAAACAATATAGAGTTCCATCATCATCAGCAATTAAAATCTCCATATAACCATCTTGATTAATATCAGCTGCTATTGGAGTATTGTGATAATTATTAGCGCTCATATTATAAGTCCAATTCAATGATACAGAAATAGCTCCTTGAGCTGGAGTTATCTGTAATAATATTCCACTTATAATAAAAAATCCTAGTAATGTTATAACGATTATTTTTCTACTCGAGCCTTTTAGTGCCATTTTTTGTCACCCTAATAACTGAAATAGTTACTTTCTCTATAAAGTCATATTTTCATTCTAATAAACCTAAATAATGTTTTGGAATGAGGTAAATCTTTGTCATGAGAATCTTTCTTTTTCATAGTATCGTTTTTTAATTAATTAAATATCTTATCATCTATTAAAAGATGTTATGAAAATCAACCTTGATTCTTTAAATGGGATGTTTTATAATAGATTAGAAGTATGTCTATATGTAATAAACGTTGAAGGTGAATTTTATTGACAGATACAAAATATGAAAAAACCGAATCGATTGTCATCGAATTAACTACAGGTACTAGCCGAAAAAGTGCTACTGATGACCCCATCGAACTTTATATTGGCAGCCACGATTGGCTTTTACATAAGCCAAAATATGATGATTTTGAAAAAGGAAAAACGGATGTTTATGAACTTGATGTTCCTGCTGGCATGGATTCGTCATGGTTTCGCTATTTATGTTTTCGAAAGAAGACAAAATCCGGCAAGGATGATAGTTGGCAATTAATGAAGATAAAACTAATCATTAACGGCAAGGTTGTTTATGAAAAGGATAAATTAGATGCTTGGTTGGTCGGAGCAAAATCTAGTTATTGTGCACCAGGTTTCAGCTATGGTCGAGCTGGTGAATAGAAGAAATACTATTTCTTCTTATTTTCTTTTTTAATTTGCTCGATGAACTCTTTGTAAAATAGGATTAATTTATCAGGTAGTAGTTTTTTCTTAATTAATAAATCAATAACTTTAGTAGGTTCACCATTAGGATCTTTTTCTAATCGAATTAAAGCTATATTAAACCAAAAGATGCTCTCTGGATTAGTTTCTTTTTTTAATCGTTCTTTTATTGGTGTGATAGCTACAGTAGCTCCAATTCGTCCTAAAGCTCGAGCAGCAGTGTATCTAACTATCATACTACCATCATTGGTAACTAAATGAATTAATGGTTCAATCGCTTCTTTGATGTCTATCTTTCCTAATGCTTCAGCTATTTTTGAACGCACATCTCTACTTGGTTCATGTTTCAAAGCAGTAATTATTTCATTTATTGCTTCTTCTGCATCAATTGCGCCTAACATTCGAGCAGCATTATATCGTATAACCCAATCACTATCATGTAATTTCTGTAATAAATCAAGAATAAGTTCTTCTTTTTCAGACATCATTAAATCCTCAAAGATTGTTGAAGTATATATTAAAAAATAACTGAATAGAGATATTAATTTTATTAGTTTAATTAAAAATGAAAAATATTCTTAAGCGAAAATTGTTATCATTAAGGTTATGTCAAATCAACACCAAATAACAGAACGAAAACCGCTTTTACTTGAGGATGGAACTCTTTCTGAGGAAGGATGGGCAACCGATTTATTATTAGACTATAATCGTTCAAAAATTAAAGCAAGTTGGTTGCGTATTAAGGAATGGGATTATTATTATGTTATTGACCATAAACGTCAACATTGTCTAACTTGTACAATTTCTGATTTAGGATATGCTGGTTTGATGGCTATTGCATGGTTAGATTTCAAAACTAAAAAGCATATACAATATGATTCTATTGCTATGCTTACTCGAGGAAAATTAGGTTTTCCAGCAAATTCAAGTGTTGGCATGATAGAATACAAAGATAAAAAACTTGCTCTGAAATATGAGTATAATCTTCCTGAAAGGAGAATTACTTTATCCGCACCAAAATTTCCATGGGAAGACAAAGAAGGATTAGAGGCTATTATTACTCTTCATCAAGAACCTAAACAAGAAAGCATGGTTATTGCTACTTCTTGGAAGGAAAATAGAAAAGCATTTTACTATAACCAAAAGATCAATTGCATGCCTGTAGAAGGGCATGTTCAGATTGGTGATGATGAATATCTCTTTACTAAAGATAGCGCTATGGGAGGTCTTGATTGGGGTCGAGGACGATGGACTTACAAAAACCGTTGGTATTGGGGTTCTGCTTCAGGATACCATAATGACAAATCATTAGGTTGGAATCTTGGTTATGGTTTTAGTGATAGAACACCTGCTTCTGAAAATATGCTCTTCTATGATGGAAAAGCCCATAAAATTGACGAAGTAACATTCCACTTTGATAAAAACGATTATTCTAGACCATGGGCATTTACCAGTAGTGATAATCGTTTTGAGATGAGTTTTCAACCAATAATCGACCGGTATAGTAAAGTCAATCTTGCGATCATCAAATCCATTCAACATCAGGTTTTTGGTTATTTTACCGGCTATCTGATATTAGATGACAAAAAGAAAATTGAAGTGAAAAATTTCCTTGGTTTTGCTGAAGATGTCTATAATCAATGGTAATCTAAATTTAGCAAAATGAAATTTTAATGAGAGAAAAGAAGAAGCAATCTATTCTTCGTTTTCTTCATCTTTTTTGTAATCTAACGAGAAGGTTTCTTCTATCCAACCCCTAACATCTTCATCTTGAGGTGATTTTGGTTGAGCACCTTCATTAGGAGCTCTTTCCCTTCTCTTAGCCATTTCATCTGATAAATCTTTAATATCAGCTAAAACACCATTTTCAAATCTAAGCTCAAGAACTGTTTTATACGTTGTTGGTCTTTGGAATCCCATATGAACATACATTTCTTGAATGAAATCCTTAGCTATCAAAATTGTTCCTGTAAAATCTATTAATAAATCAAGCTCAGGGATTTGATATTTGAACATGTAATCACCTTTTTTTGGCTTTTTATTGTTTATCGTCACAGGTTCTTTAGCACTATAATTCAAATGATGTAAAACCAATTTATCATCTTTAATCATATAGAATGCTTGGAAACCTCTCCAGCATGCTGTTGAAGCAGGTATAGTTTGTAGATCGACTTTTTCAGGGTCAAACAATTCTGACCCATCAATTCCAGCAATCGCATAAGCTTCCTCTTTGTATAGAAACTCATCATTGATTTGTCCAGTCATAATAAACCAACTAAAGCGTATATAACTAATACATTATTTGAAGTTTCTTAAATTATTATATTAATAAAAAGGACTAGGACGGGGAAAATTTAAACCCCGCCCCACTTCCACTCTCTTGGGAAATTTACTGAGAGAATATGTTCGAGTTGAAGAATTAATTTTTCTTTTTCTATATCCTGTATGATGTACTAAACGATAATTATTTTTAAGATTTATTCAAAAAAATATCGTTTTGATTACGATTTTTCATAACGTCTATTCTTTCTGAGCCACTCGATAGCAAAATCAATAATGTTTGACATATTGATTAGTCGGCTTTCAGCAACACCTATTTTACCTCGTTTATAATTTATTGATTGCTCATAAGCATCGCCACAAATTGCAAAATCATCAGAATCATACATTATTTCATTCCATGTTATCCACTCTCTTTTCCCATTAACTAATAAAGCTGATCCTTGAGTTTCAATTGGATGATTTGGTAATTTAGCCAACCATTCTGCAAAATGGAGAGAAGTATTGTTCTCATGTGTAACTCCTAAGAGTAATATTTTAGCATTTAATTTTCTAATCTTCCCTAATGGACTTTTTTCACCAAAAGTTTCATCAATAGGATGTTGTTTAACGATTTCCTTTGCATTTTTACCCCAAGCTGCAAAAGAACATGTAGGATGAAGACTTCTATAAACTCCAGGATAATTTCTGAAAGTTTCAGGTATTTTGCCCATCCCTCTTGTAGGGGTTATTTTAGGCCTATAAGGAGACATCTCAGCGCGAATTATTGGCCACCAATCCTGCGGTACAGGAGGATTTTGCCAATTTTCTGGATTTGTATTTCCTGTTGTCATTGTAGGCATAATTAAATTTCCTTGAGGAGTGAGAACTTCCATTAATGCATCGATTACTGTCTCAGGTCCACCAGCTATCCAACCTATTTTACTCATTGCACTATGTACAATTACTGTATCTCCTTTCGTTAATCCTAGTTTTTGTAAATCATTATTAATCGATTTCACAGTATTTGGTTTAGCTGTAAGTTTTACGGCTTCAAATTCCTTCTTTGCATGAGGAGACATTTCCATGAATAATACACCACATTTTAGAAATTTGATAAAAAAAGGCATTTTAAAGTATAATCACTAGATAGGATTAATTTTGATTAGCTTTTCTTCAGATAATAACGAAAAGTACACTTTTCAAATCCGTTAGCTATTGTCTCATCTCTATTAAATATCAACCATTCTCTCAAATTATCAGCTAAAATATAATCATATTCGCAAAGTAAGGGAGCTAACTCTTTATGATTGTTTTCAACAAAGATCTCATAATATATACAACGGTTAATATTAAAGCCAAATTCTTGTTCATTTTCAACGACTGTTTGACATTGGAAAAATTCATTTTCATATAACTGTTTATTAGCATCCTTAGTAGCTTTTACGAAGGTTTTCCATGGATTATCACTTGTAGCTAAGCCAATATTTTGAGATAAGAGGATATCTTCCAATAATTTCCGATAAACGCTTAGCATTTGCTCCAATAATTCTTCCCGAGATAGATTTGGTTGAGAATCATGTAGTGCAATAAGAAAAATGGGATTTATAGCGTCATTTTGTTTTATTGGATCACTGCTATATTGGACTATTAATTCTCTAAAAATCTGTTTAAATTCAGAGATGATTTCTTTTGCTTCATATTCAGGGTATTTTGTCTTCAAATGCTCTTCGGTAAGCATAAAGAAATAGTTCATTAAATCTTCAACTGGAAATAGGTCATTGTTATCAGACATTACTATTCAAAATTCCATTTGATTTTAAATTTAATATCTTTTGTATGATGTAAATTAGACCTAGAGAATATCGTTGATCAAAAGGGATTTATAATACTAGAATTTCCCTTTTAATGCATCGATCTTATTATCTATTCGCCCAGCTAACCAAACTTCACCAGCTGCTTTTTTAGCTTTATAGAGATAATCCAATGCTTTAGTAATATTTTCAAGCTCAACATATTCAATTGCAATATTATACAGCGCTAATGAATCATTAGAATCTAGCTCCAATATTTTAGCATAGTAATCTATTGCCTTTTGGTGTTCACCTAGCAGACTATAGCAAACGCCAATATCACCCAAAGCATCAATACTTTTAGGATGTAATTCTAATACTTGTTGCAAATAAGGAATTGCCTTTTCTATCTCATCCATTTCTAATAAAGTGGTAGCTAAATTATGCATTACCTTTATCTTTTGTTCTTTTAGGAAAATTTTATCTGTTTCATCTGCTTGTTCAATTAATTTCAATGATTTTTCATAATTTTCTTTCGCTTCTTGTAGACGATCTAATTGTGTTAAAGCTAATCCTAAATTATAGAAAATCATATAGTCATCTTTAACAAAATTTAAAGCTTTCATGAAAATCTCTACAGCTTTTTCATCATCCGCTTTATGGTAATAAGCTAATCCTAAATTATTATAGATATAGAAGCTTTCTGGGAGAATAGCTAAGGCTTTTTCATAACAATCTATTGCATCATCAAGCTCAAAATTATCTTGATAAATAAGTCCTAAATTATACCATGTTTCACCCAAATTATCATTTATCTCGAGAGCTTTCTTGTAATATTCTATAGCATTTTCTTTTTCACCTAGAACAGAAAAATAAACTCCTGCGGAATTTAACAAATCAGTATTATTTGGTTCATCCTCTAATTTTAACAATAACTCATTGAGTAAATCACGTATATCAGCATTATTCAAACGATTATCCAAGTCTATACATCTCTACAAAAATATGTAGTATAAATACTCATTTTCATATATAATGGTATCCAGCAAATATAAAATTAAAGTATGATTAATCAGAATAGTTAATATTCCTGCTAACAATACATTTTACTGTGGTGTAAATTTTTGAATGATAATCCTATGAAAATTAGACGTGTTTATTTTCAAATCGCTGTTGATAATTTAATTCGAGCAAAAGATTTCTATAAAGAAACTTTTGATTTTGAGGTGGCTTTTTTTATTGGTGAGGAAGTTGGTTGGTGTGAAATACAATTACCAGGAGATGTGCGTTTAGGTTTAAACCTCAAAACATCAGCAACTCAAAAACCACCAAGTTGGGGTATACTTACTCTCGATGTGGAAAATTTAGAAGAAAGTCATGAGTATTTAAAGCAAATTGGATTACAACCAACAGAGATATTCGATAATCCGAATAATGTTTCCTATTTCAATATTAAAGATTCAGAAGGTAATTCTATCCAGATAGTTGGTGATCCACGAATTAGGAAGTAAAGATTTTATAATCTTACTTCGATGTTGGCAATCGCACTTCTGGGCAATCATCTATTGTTAATTCTCTTTGACAAACAGGACAGCTATTCTTTTCTTTCAACCAAGCAGCCAGTAAGTCTTTCTTTGCAAAAGCAGAACAATATGGACATACCACTACAATATCTTGATAGAAATCTAATCTTAACCCTGATACCATACATTTGGCATATACAGGTATTTCCTCCAAGAAATAAACTTTAGTTATAGGGATTACAACTTCTTTGTCAATGTTATCAACTATAACTTCTTCAGTGGACAACTTTCTACCAGAAGTTATTGCTTGGAAAAGTGTAATATGGTCTTGATAACCCATTTTTTTTGCTAAAAGATAGAAAGCTGGAAGTAAAGCTCGAACTTGCGATAATTGTTGAAATTGGAATCTATCAGCTAATATAATAGCAATTTCAGGTGATCTAAAATCAATTAATGCATATGTAGATAATCGAGCTAGTTCTTGGTCTAGATAACCAAAAGAAATACTATACTTCTTAGCTAACTCTAGTAATTTATCCATTTGTTTTGTTTCTTTCAAATGCAAAATGGTATTGAATTTTTTTCTATCGATCAACATTATTGGTAAGTAAATCATTACCATAACTCCTAAGCCACCAAAAGTCAATGGTATAATTCCTAAAATAGAGTGACGGATAATTACATACAATCCTATGATAAAAAGAGGTAAACCAATAGCCAAACCATAAAGTGTGAAATTCTTCATAAAACGGTGGCTTCGTAATTCATTTTCAAATAAAGAATAATTTGGATCGTTGATTTTATTAAAACGCTTAGTTAGAATTTTTGGAATTTGAGGAACCTCAAGGGATTTATTTTTCAAAGTAATTTACTTCCAATTAAAATTAGATGATTCTCATCTTCTGAAGAATTATGACTAGTTTTCAATTATGAACCTATCTATTTAGGAACAATCATTTCCAGCATTAATCCAAGGTAATCAAAGAATAAATAAACACTTGAATTTAGGCGATAGATAGTGAACAAAAATGTCTGAGATAACCTTCATTCAAGGTTCAAAAATTAACATACCGGCTAAATACTTAGAGCAACTATTTCAATTAATGCAAAAAAATCATCACGAAATTTTAAAAGATGATCCTCCTGAAATAGAATTCTTTAGACTAAACTGGGCAATATCTGAACCTGAGGAATCAAAAAGAATTTACACATTAGCTATTGATAAGAATGATAAGTTACTTGGTTATGGTTATTTCAGTTACAATATCAAATATGATAATCTCGATCAAGGTTATTTCTGGATTTATGTAGCAAAAGAACATCGAAGAAAAAAGATTGGCACTAAAATATTACTGAAAGTTTTAGAAGATCTTCCTCCTCAGATAACTAAAATTTCAACTGAAATTTTTGAGGATACAGATGGCAAATATTTCGTTGGTAAATTAAAAGAAAAGAAAAACTATCAAGAAGTAATAAGTAAAAGCGATCTAACAAAATTCAATGCTGATGAAGTTAAAAAAGAAGCTGAAAAACAAAGAAAATTAGCTTTGGAAAAAGGTTATGACATAATATATTTTGAAAATAACGGCGCAATATTCTATTTTAATTTAGAACAGTATGTTAAGATGGTGGAAAAAATATGGAATGACATGCCTCGAGAGGAACTATCCTATGAAGACGATGTACTTACACCTGAAAGATACCAAATAATGCAACAACGCAATTTGCTTATGGGCGACCGTATAATGACTTTTGTGGCAGTTCATAAAGAAACTGGTTCACCTATTGGATTAACTTGTTCTATAGTTAACAAATACATACCTGGAATTGTGTTACAAGAAGATACTGGTATATTAAAAGATCATAGAGGTAATGGGTTAGGGTTAGCTCTCAAGTATCAAATGTTAAACAAATTATTACAAGAAAAACTTGGTAAGTTTTGGAGAACGGGCAATGCAGGAAGCAATGAATATATGTTACGAATTAATAGAATTTTACAACATAAACCAGCCTTTACAATTGATATTTATGAATTTACTCGAGAGGAACTACTAGAGAAGATCAATCAATTATAGAAATTATAATTTTATGATCAAATCAATTATTGCTTAGAGACCATCATTTTTTACATCAAATCTATTAGGCTTCCAACCAATCTGATCATTAATATATAACACAATACGCAGCTGCCCATTTTAAAATATTGAACTTATACTATTGTTCTCTATTTATACTACATAGATGAATAGTTAGATCAAAATCAATAGTAAAATCATATTTACTTTCGTCTATCTCTAATATTAATCATTTTTAGCAATAAAGATTTGATTTAGATATGAAATTCTATCATAGGATCGGGGTAAAGATGTTAGAATATCCAGAAGTTGTGAATATTGTAGAACAATTACAGAATGAAATTGTAGGTAAAGAAATAACTAGAATTGCCATGGATAATTTTCAGGGATTAGTCAAGCAAGGATTTATGTATTTGACGCCAAAGGAATTTGAGGAACGATTAATTAAACAAATAATTGAGAAGGTAAGAAGTAAAGGGAAATATTTTTACTTTGAATTAAAACCTTCAAATCGAGTTGTTTTAATAGATTTTGAAACCAGCGGACAGATCTTATATCACAAGTATACTAGTACCCTACCAGAAAAATATACGGTCAAACTTGTTTTTAATGACAATAGTATGCTCACAGTTAGAATTATTGCTTGGGGATTCTTTAAAGTAGAAACACAAGAGCATTATGACGGTCATAAATATCTGAGCAATCCTGGAATAGAACCACTTGATGATAAATTAGATTTTAATAAATTCAATGAATTATTGAATCACCATGATAAAAGCAGCAAGACCTTCTTTGTTGGACAAAAATACATTTGTGGTATTGGAAATGGTTATTTACAAGATATCTTCTTTAAAGCAAAAATTCATCCAAAACGAAAAGTTCCGGATTTAACAGAAATTGAACGTGAAGCATTGTTTACTTCTATGAAAGCAATCATGAAAGAAGCTATCAAGAAAAAAGGTAGAGATACTGAGATTGATATTTATGATAAGCAAGGTGATTATAAAACACTTCTAGGCAAAGATACCAAAGATAAACCTTGTCCAAATTGTGGTACAGCTATAACAAAATTGAGTGTTGATGGTTCTTCAGCTTATATTTGCACCAATTGCCAATCATTATAATTGTTTTAAACAATAATATCTGCTAGGAATTTAAATTAAAAAAAGAATTAAAAACAAGAGAAAGGAGTCAGAGATTAATTCTTACAATAGTTTTTTTCATTGCATCAAATGACTTTAGTGAATTATTCACTATTACTCACAATAGTAGCTTTAGATTCAAATGTCTTGTATAATGAGTATGGCATTCCAAAAATCATGTCATCTTTTGAAATACCACCCCAACCAATTCCACCAGTTTCTGCGAAAACAACGTTTGCTTTTTGAGTTGTCAAAGGAATGGCTGAAGTTGAATAGCAAAATGACATACCTGTACTATATTTTCTTAAAATTGGATCCATCATTCTTGAGAATGGATATTGCTTTAGCATAAAAGTTAGAAATCGATTCATAACTCTATTGCTTATCAATTTTGAAGCAAACAACCATTGAAATAACTTAATACTTCGCAAATGTCTTTTACGTTTTCTTTCAACATGTTTAGAAGGAAATTCCACATCAGTATATTGTGATATAGCTGAAAATGTAAGCTCATCAATATATTCTTTAGTGAAATTTTCCAAGCCAACAGTATTAATTATTTGTTCAGCATTTTCACTTTTGGCAATAACTGAAACAATGTCTGGCTCTCTTACAGCATCAGTAAGATTGAAAATATGAATTCCTTTATTCAATTCCTCAAACAATGGTTCTATTTTCTTCTCTATGCCATTTTGAGGTGTTTTTAATCCAAGTCCAACTGGACACCACTTGCAGGCTTTGATTTTATCTAAAGTAATGATCACTCCATTAGGATAATTATTCTCATGTAATAATCTTAATCCATCACAAAAAGATCTAACTTTAGGATTTTCTATTGTGTCAAAGTTTTCTGGCATCTCATTTTCCTTTAAATATTTTATACCAACTGGAATTCTTTCCAATTGAATTTCAGAAATTTTTTCAGTCATAATAACCCTCCGCAATCGTCTTAAGACAATACTACCTTACATAATTTATAAATGTTTTGTAATAAGACATAACCCTTTTTAATCATTAGAGATATGTAACTACTGTGAGCTAGATGACAGAGAATAAAAAAAGAGGTGGACGCCCAAGGAAGTATGCTACTAATGCAGAAAGGCAGAGAGCATATTATGAACGTAAAAAAAAGAGAATAAAAGAATTAGAAGAAAGAGTAGCTAAACTTGAAAGAAGGCAGGGAAAAAATAATTTTTAAGAGAATTTAATGCCAAAAGTAATTCTTAATTGAATTTATAAAAAATATTTATCAAATTAATCACAGATATATGTTTAGAGCAACTAAACTTTTCAGCAAATAATGAGTTGATCAATCATGCTTGCGGGGGATAATAAGGAGCTGCAAAAAATCCTTTTACTTAGGAATAGTGGCCAATATGAAGAAACATCTAAAAGTCTAGCAAAATTTGAAATGAAAAAACATAAACGAGAAACAACTATCCGATTACAATTAATCAAGGCATGCTTTGTTCCTTCTGAACAACCATGGGATAAAAATTTAGAATTAATAGAGCAGCTGATTACTGAATGTGAATTAATTGATAATTCATTATTATTGTTAAGTGCCTTTTATGCAAAAGCCTTTTGTTTAAGAATTGGTGAGCAATTTAAGAAATCAAATAATATTATTGAAGAAGCAGAAAACTCATTTGAAAATAAATTTCAAAGTAGTAATGATTTTAGACTAGCTAAAGCCTGGTTACTTTTTCTAAAAGGTTATAATTATAACATGATGGGGCAAAATCAATTAGCTCGAGAAGCAGCTAATCATAGTTTAACTATTGCTGAAACATTATCTGATATACAACTTAGGTTGAGTTTATATGAATTACTAGGGAACAATGAATTTCAAGCAGCAAAAGTACGTGAATCAATTAACTACTATACTAAGGGATTAGAATTAGCAGAGGAAATAAATTATAATCAATTTATACAGCTTTTTAGCTTTAGATTAGCAGAAGGTTATGGTGTGATTGGTGATGTCAACCAATCAATGAAATATTGTGACCAAACCATTGAATTGATGAAAAAACATGGTCAAGACACAACACAAATGATTTACTGGAAGGCGGCGTTATATTATAGTCTTGGGGAATGGGATAAAGCTATTCCATTAGTCAAAGAAGTTTTACCATCTTTAAAGAAAAACACGGCATTATGGGGGCAAGCTCTTTATTTAGATGGATTAGCAGCGATAGAACGAATAGAGGGATCACTTGATAAAGCAATTGAGTATATGAATGAAGCAATAGCTTTAGTAAAAGAGAGAGATGATATCTTTCGTTCAATGGTTTTATCAGTTCGTTTGGCACCAATGCTTTTTGATAAAGGCAAATTTGATCAAGTTTTGGAGATCTGCTTTGCGGTTCTTGAAGGTTTTAAAGAGAATACAAATGTCGGTCATCAAGCATTAGTTTTTAAGACTATGGGAAGGACCTATCATGTAAAAGGTGAGTACAATCTAGCTATTGAGTATATTGAAAAAGGTTTGAAAGTTTTGGTCTCTCCAAACGAGATTGCTCAATCTTATTTTATTCTCATCCAAATTTCGATAGATAAAAATAATAAAAATATGTATAACAAATATCTACAAGAATTAGAAATATTAGCTAATAAATATCAAACTATCTACCTAGAACAAATTCGCCAAGCCGCTAAAGCATTAATATTAAAAGCAAGCACCAGACCTAGAGATTGGATAAAAGCTATTGATATTTTAATTGAGGTTGTCAAAAAGAAATTAACAAAACATGATTTTACTATTGTAGCACTCATTAATTTATGTGAATTATTGATGAATGAATTTGCTATATCAGGTGATACTCAAATATTACAAGAAATGGAATTTTATGTTGACGAACTAACAGAATTAGCGAAATTACAGAACATCTACCACTTACGGCTAGAAGCAAATAATTTACACATTATAACTCATTGGTTAAAAGCGCAGAAATCGATGGTTGACCTAGATCTAAAAAAAGCCAGAACTCTTCTAGTTGACACTCGAAAAATAGCTGATGATGAGGGATTATACAGATTAGCTGAGAAAATAACATTACAACAAGAGAAGTTACTATTACAGCTATCACAATGGGATGATTTTATCAGAAAGTATTATGAATTTATTAAAGAATAAAACTTAGTTATTTTAATATTATAAAAAAGAAAGAAGGGTGATAAACACCCTGGCAGATTACTTTGTAATTTCGCTTTATATTTCATAATATTTTAGTAAGTTAGTTACTCCGCCAAATCCAGGAAGGCCTGCAAAAGCCCAAGGTCCGTCAGGCCAAACACCACCAACATACTCACCATATGGACTAATTGCCATAGCGATAGTAGCTGGAATATATTGACCACCGGTATTTGGTAAAATTATTGTTGCACCACGATAATCAATAGTTAGAATTGTATCAGAAGTCTTTAGAAGGCCGGTTCCTATAACATACCATAAATCAGTCCAAATTACGTTTCGTACAGGACAATAATTAAATGGAATTATAAGCACCATACCATCTTTTAGTTCGCCTTTCATTGTGTAGATTTTCTCATTAAATTCATTATAAATATCTAAATGAAAGTTCACTTTTCCAAGAAGCATTCCGGTATTTTTATCGTATTCAATTTTTCCTTCAATGAATGTTATAGCATTTGATATGTCTGCATCAACACCTTTGGCTAGTATACTAATCAAAGATATTTGATTTGAATCAATAGCACTTGCTTGTAGAGTTGTTATTGCAATGATATTAGCAAAAAAGATGATTGTTAAAAAAGCCATTAGCTTTTTATGTTTTAGTTTAATTTTTGTTCCCTCCGTATTGTCTTAAGACAATACTATATTACAAAACTTATAAACTTTTTGTATAAATGCTAAAGGAGTAAAATAATAAGAAAATGACATTCAAAGCTATAATAGTAGCATAAATATTGAAATGTATACTATTTATTACAATTAATTAAGGTTCAGAATCATGAGGTGATTACTTTGAGAATACCTCAAATAATCAGTTATAATAAAATGTCTGAAAATGGTTTTGTGAGAATACCTAAGGATGTTCTACTTTACTTAGGTATGTTAGAAGGTGACTCAATAACAATTAGAGTAGGCGAGGAAATACTTCTCTCAACAAGTACCGGAGGAGTAAAGCTCTCTATTCAAGGAAACAACCGAATACAATTACCATCTTATGTGCTGAATAAATTAGGTATCGATAGCAAAACCGTTGTATGTTTTATCGAAAGAATGAATGCTGTAGCATTGAAAAAATTCGAGGTAAATATCAAAGAAAGTGAATTCCCAAGAATTGTTGATTTAGAATACCCACAACTCCTAATACGACAGGTAGAAACATTTGCTGAACCACAAGTGCTCTTTGAAAGATTAAAAGAGACTGCTGCTCAACAATTCAAATTAAAATATAATCCAGAAAATTATTGGTTGAATATAAAAACGTTCAATGCTTGGAAAGCAAGAAAAATCCTTGAAATCATAGATAAGAATGATACAGATTTACAACAAGAGCTTATACAAGACAGATTACTAAATCAAGAACCTAATGGCTCTTGGGAAAATTCTGTTGTGCTTACTGCGCGAAATCTTCTCGAACTAAATGAATTAGGCATGAGCAATAATTATCCTCAAATGCAATCAGCAATTTCATGGTTAATCAATCAACCAGAATCACCTCATAATCCAGGAATGTTCTTTTTGAATGGTGATTTAGTAAGTGAACAAAAACAAATTGTTTTAGAAAGGAAAGAACAAACTGATGGTCCTAGATCAAGATTTAGAAAACGTTTGAAAACTGAGATTAATCAGATAACTCAAGCAGATCCTTTATATTATAACGCTTGTGGGCAGAGGATCATGTGGCCAAATGCGTTAGTTTTAGAAGCATTATTAGCATTAGGTTATGAGTATCACGAAAGAATTTTCACAGCATTACAAACATTGACATTTAGTAACTGGTGCGAATGCCGTTATCAACATGGCATTAGCTCTTGGAAGCGAAAGAAACCATTTGAGTTAAAAGATATCCAGAAATTTGAACATCAAGTGATGTTTGAATATTATCATGGAGGCATTAGAAACCTGAAACTTCTATCAGCAAATCTTTCAAAAACTCATCTTATACGATTGAAAGAAACAAAATTGGATGATTGTATTGAATATGAGCTAAAGCAGCAATTTCCTCAACAAGGATGTGAGTATATAACAGTAGGGGCATTACATCAAGCTAAGGATGAAAAACTGTGGCGTATCACGGAAGCTCATCTATGGCGTTTTGTGGTGTTATTTTTCAATCTGCTTCAGCAACCAGAATTTTTAGACGAGGTTGAACGATATAATTTAACGCCTTATTTTCAATTACAAGTTTTCGCCAAATACGACATTTTACCCGCTAAAATAGGAATTATGCTAGCATTACCTTGGATTATGGATAATCAAAACAGTGACGGCTCATGGGGTATATCGGAGTATAAAGATAATGCAACATTAGCCATTATTTCTGCTTTGAAAAGAATAGATTATCTATAATTTGTTTACAATTAGTTAAGTTAGAAAACTACTAACAATAACCCTTGCTGCTTCTACAGTTGTTTCATGATTTCCTACATCAGGCAATATTAGGAATGAGAAAACTATTATTAATCCTGCACAGACTAAATCTGCTAGACAAGCAGCTAGAGGAATAGCAAAGTTGTCAGGATCGAGTTCTTTCTTAAAAGCTACAATAGACAATGAAAAGATAAGCAGACCAACAAATGCAAATCCAATAATATTTGCTAGCAAAGTTACAATCATTACTAATGGAATATGCCAATAGGTAACAATAGATGACCATGAGATGAAAGTTCCAATCAAAACCATAATCATGGTTATAATAGTACTAGCAGCACCAACACCCAGAAAGGTAGCATAAACCTTTGGTTGTTTCAATGATTTGAATTCAGATGGAATATAACCTGAAGAAAAGTCAGTAATAAAAATATTTGATGTTATAGCTATTTGATCAGCCAATGTACCAATCAGAGCTGGAAAAGCGATCAGTAATTGTGGGTAAGCCAATAATGCTTCTTCACCACTAGAAAGGATTATACCAGTAATTGATCCTAAAACTACACTAATGATTATGGCTACTAAAGCTTCTTTTGTCATTTTTCGATATTCTTTTTCTTTTAGACTTTTTACAACAACAAATATTGCTCCAGCAATTGCTAAAACAACAGGGATTATGGCAATATAAGTACCAATTAAATCGCTAGTTTCCGCCACAGCATAAATTGTTTGATCACCCACAGTTGTCAGTGGGCCCCAAGGTTTGAGAATCATTAGCACAACAGCGTATAATATTGTTATTAGAATATTATTTATTGCGGACATAATTGGTACAACATAAACATCAGGATTCAATCCCCTCTTAAAAGTGATAAACGATACAGCACTGGTTATTTGAGTTGAAAGCAAAGCAGCAAATGTCATAACTAATATAGGAATTACAAGAAATAAAATGGGATTAATCACTTTAATTCCCACTGGATAGATAATTAAATTGATAACATAAGTCACTACACCTACTAAAATACCATCTAACATAGCAATAGTTAATGTAGAAGCTATTAAGCTTCTGTAAACATTAGTATTATTTTTAAAAGATGGTTTGACAGAACCTAAATGGAGGCCAGTACCTAGTTTACCAGCTAAAACAGCCATATCTCCTCTTGCAGCTAATAGTGGACCATAAACTAAGAAAACCCATTTCACTTTTTCAGTATCTAACAAGAATGAAGCGATCGTTCCTGAAACAATTCCACCGGATTCGAAGACTAATGCAATTAGAGCTTGTAGGAAAATACCAACAAACAAATTGACAACTGTTTTTTTCCCGATACTAGTCTTCGACAATGAGGTCACCTTAGGTAAAGTTGTATTGAACGAGCAAGGAAATCACGCTCCAAGTAAAGATTAAATTGATTTGTAATAGATTTCTTTGATGATTTTTAAGTTATCTCTGACTATTGCAAATCTACTCTCACACTCATTCTCCATTTCAAATGAAGATTAAGCTTTTTTAAATTGTATCGAAAATAATCATATAGTTATTAAAATGTCTTTTGATTATTATCAATGAAAAGCGATTCAAAGATAAAAAACTAAAAATTTCAATTTGCCTAGTATGATAATTTTTAAGAGGAACGAGACAAAAAAAGTATAAAAAGACATCCTAATCGTGTGATTAATATGGAATGCCCAAGATGCAAACGAAAAGATCAACGAATTCATATGAAGCCAGTTCAAAGAAGAGGAGGTTTTCATAAACAGACTAAATTTGTTTGCCCTGAGTGTGGCTTAATACGAATGAAAAAGAACAAATAATCGTTTAGATTAAGCTTTTTATGGTATTTCAATGAATTGTAAACCTAATTCTTCCCGTTTCTTCAGTATTTTACTCTTAATATCATCAAAGATTTCTTTTGTTATTGTAATGTTTTTGCTTTGTAATAAATAACCATGATTTGACCAAATTTTTTTGTTTAAAGGATCAAGCACCAAAGCCATAAAACTATTCTCTAAAGCATCTTCAAATTGAAGCAAATCCCCATAAGCAATTGCTAAATAATACCAGACAGTGGCTTTTGTAGATTCTAATTCAAGTGCTTTTTGATATGGATAGAGAGCTTTTGCTGGTTGACCTGTTTCACAATAAAAGGTTCCTAAATTCAACCAAGCACTGAAATTATCAGGGAATTCAGCAACTATCCTCTCGAGAAGCAATAAAGCAAGGTCAGTTTGACCATCAGCATATTGTTTAACAGCTAGATTATTTAAGAATCCAGCACGATTACCAAGTAATGATTTACCAACAGCTAATTGTTGCATCAATAAAGAAATAATTTGTTGCTTTTTTTCATCTGTCTCGTGCGATAAAGCTAATTCAAAACATTCTTTTGCTGATTCAAATTCGTCTTTTTCTAGAAATTCAGATGCTAGTGATAGAAGTAACTCTGGGTCGTTTATTTCTTTAAAGCCTTTTTTGGTAATAAGAACAACTCCATTATTAATCAAATCAAATGTGTATTAGAAATTTAACCATTATGTAACATATAATTTATTTTATGGAAAATTTGAAAGTACAAAAAAATAGAGAAATGAGAAGATATTACTTCTCAATCATCTTTTCTGCAATTACAACATTATAAGCTAAGCTACTATTAAGACAACTTATTGGGAAATTCTCATTTGGAGCGTGACCATTTGTATTTTCAACATGATTTGCAGCTAAGCAAATAGGTGTATAAGGTGTAAATAAATAAGCTGGACCAGAACCTGCTGCGATTGGCATATACTGAACTGGTAATGAGTCTGTTATTTCCTCTGAAACAACTCTAATTGCTTGAATAAATGGATGTGTTAAAGGTGTTTTTGCAGGATTATATCCAGTAACCATTTTAATATTGAAATCTGTAAAACCATGCTTTTTCATGTGCTTAGTTAGTAAATCTTGTACTTTATCCATGGTTAAATTAGGCACTAAACGAAAATCCAATTTAGCTAAAGCTGATGAAGGAACTATCGTTTTTGAGCTATCATCCTCTGATGAACCGCTTTTTAATCCGCATATTGATAATGAAGGCTTAAGATAAAGTTCTGTGGCTAAATCTAAACCCTTTCGATCAAGTAAAAGGTGGTCTAATAGGTAATCAATTTTGAAATTCTTCTCAAAGCTTTCACCTACACCTTCGAGTGCTTTAATATCCATTTCATCAGGTGTAAAAATTAAATCATTAAATCCATCGATAAGGATGTTCTCTTTATCATCTTTTAGTGAATTCAAAAACCAAACTAATCGCCAAGCAGCATTAGGAGTAGCTGCAGCTTCTCCTGAATGAACATCTGTTCTTGGAAAACTGGGTGGACCTGCAGAGGTAACATGAAAATAAGCACACCCTTTTACACCACAAATTAAGTATATGGGATTTTCAAATTTTGTATAATCATCTTTTATTGAGCATATAGACGCACCTTCCCAAATACAACCATCTGCTTTAAGTAGATCGGTATGTTTTTCTGCAAATAAAGGTAGGTTATTTGAGCCAGCTTCCTCTTCCCCTTCCATTACAAATTTTATGTTAATTGGCATCTCACCATATTCATCTTCTAACATCTGCATAGCTATAAGACTTAATATTAACTCACCTTTATCATCAACAGTACCGCGACCGAACAATCTATCGTTCCTCTCAGTTAAAGTCCAAGGAGAAGATTCCCATAGATCAATTGGATCTTCAGGTTGAACATCATAATGATGATAAAACATTAGTGTTTTTTTAGCTTGCATGTTTTTTTCAGCAAAAACTACGGGGTGACCATCTTTAGCAGTGGGGTAGATTTTTGCTTCATAACCATATGAATCAAATAGATTTTTGATATATTCAGCACAATCAGCAATTTCCTTATAATCGCGAAAAGCAACTGTAGGGAAAGAGACAATTTTCTCTAGGTGTTTCCTAAAGGCAGATTCGTATTTAGGCGCTTTTTTTAGGAATTCTAAATAACGTTCTTTTGAATTCATTGTTAAATCAAAGGGTGAGTATTTTTTTCTCCCTCTTATATATTCCCCACAGTCTTGATTAATTCAATAAGGTGATTTTATGAGATATTTGAATGAAATCAGATAGTTGTGTCTTAAAAAATAAGAAGAATGATATATAAATTGCCAATGACAATGAATAATAAATTGGTGTCTTAAATGGTCAAATCCAAAGTCTATTTTTACAAAAATGTTGAAGACCTACCTGAAGGTTATAATGAATTCTTTAGAAGAATAGCAGCAGAGGTAGAGAATGAAGAAAAAGTAGCAATCAAAATTCATTTTGGTGCTGAAAACAATGATACGCATATTAATCCCGAACATTTACGGGGATTACCTGAAATTTTTAAAAAACCGATTTTTGTTGAAAGTAATTGTCTTTATCCTGGAGTTAGATCTAAAAGTAAAACCCATATCGCGCTTGCTCGAGAGCATGGATTCAGTTTTCTAGATATTGATATTCTCGATGGAGAGGAAGGTGATGAATATATCGAAGTAGAAATGAATACCAAATACACTAAAAATGCTAAGATTAGTACTGGTTTAAGACGCTATAAAGATTTAATTTCAGTTGCTCATTTCAAAGGGCATATTGCAGCGGGAATTGGTGGAGCGATAAAAAATCTTGGAATGGGTATTGGTGCTCGCGGGGGAAAATTAGATATGCATGGAGGTATTGCACCAAAAGCTGATCCTGGAAAATGTACTGCTTGTGGTATTTGTGCAGAGAATTGTGTTACCAACGCAATAACTGTCGAAGATTATGCTATTGTTGATGATGAAAAATGTGTTGGTTGTGCATACTGTATTGGTATTTGTCCTGAGAAAGCTTTTCGGGTGCCATTTGGTGTAAGACGTGGTAAAGAATTCATTGAGAAAATTACTGATTACGCCAAAGCAGCTACTATCGGTCATAATTGGTGGTATATAAATTCTATAACTAACATCACAATGAAATGTGATTGTATGAGTATAAAGCAGACACCTTTCATGAAAGACATAGGTATTGTTTATTCAAAAGATCCTCTGGCTATAGACAAAGCATCTACTGATTTAGTTACTAAATACAACAATGGAATTAATCCTTTCCTTAACAATACCGAAGAATTAGAACATGTTTTTGAGTATGGTCAAAAAATCGGTCTTGGTTCGGTTGATTATGAATTAATTGAATTGTAAAAAAAAGTAGTTAGCCGGGTTTACCGGCATTATTTTCATTTTGGTTTTCTAACTCTCCTTATAATCATGATAATTACTGCTGTTAATATTCCAACACCACCAAGTCCTACTGAACCCCAAACTACAATTGGATAATAAACTGTTTGTGAAAAATCATAGATCATAATTGTTATCTGATCAGTTGCTGACAAACCTGCATAATCGTAAGCAGTGATATTTATCTCATACAAACCGTTTGTCAATAAAGATAGATTTTTAGCTATAATATCTCCATCTAAATTATATTTAATAAGACCATTTACTCTAATTACAACATTTTTACAACCAGATAAACTATCTATAACTTCCCACTGTAGTTCAAAATCACCTGGTTTGTTTTTTAAGCCTTCTAAAGTATCATCTATGGTAACAACAGGGTTTTGATTATCGATTTTTATTTTTTTGTGGTATGTAACATTATCTAATAAATCACTACCATCTTTAGTTCTTAAATGCAGATAATAAATTCCTTCAGTCAAAGGTGTATCTGTTACTAGACTTGTTGAAGTAGTGAATGTTCCTGATACTTCAGTTGGAATAGTTATTGGCAATTGATCGAGAATATAATAATAACCTACAACACCATTCAATCTTAATGGCTCTGTCCAATTGAAGATTGGTTTGGCACTAGTATACCAAACATCAGAATTGGGGTGTGTTTGAGATGTCAATTGAGGATTTAGAATACTGTCATCCACATTTATTGTAAGAAAAGGATCACCAAATAAACACATTCCATAAAACCAGTTAACAGAATATTCCGACTCATCAATTCCTTGGTACCAATTATAAAGACTTAAGCCAACCGAACGTTCTAATGCTAAATTATCATAAAACTCTTCACCATGTAATATTCCACCAACTTTTGTTGAAGAGAGCACACCTAAAGAATAATCACTTGAGAAGAGATATGTTACTCCTAAACAATCAGATACACTCCAATCGTTTGCATGACAACTAAAAAGAGTATAGAAGTTAAATTTCGGTCTAATTTCATCAATATCATAATTATTAATGGGTTCATAGATTTCATCATTTCTTAGATATTGTGTTACTTCATTGCTATGAGCACAAATGTGAGCCCATTGATAATCTTGTTCCAATCTCTCCATCCAATCTGCAGCATTTGTTGCAGTCGCAGGTGTATGGACTGAAGTAATATTGGAATAAGCATTACTCAACCAATTTGTCCAAGAGCTGGCATACCCTCGCCAATCGTCATCAATGTACATTAAAGCACTTTCTGAACGTTTAATGCCACCAATACGATAATCATGGCATCGATTCAAATAGCGAACAATTTCTTCAGCATCTGTTAATGTACCAAAAGTTCGTGTTGTAGCATCAATTCTACTAATGTATATTTCGGGATAAATATCACTAAAACCAGTTTCTCCATAATGAGTGTCGTAAATTCCATCACCTAATAGATTGTCTTCCCAAATCCCATCTAAATCCATAAGGTACAAATCACAGATGAAGACTTCTTCTGGAAAAGAATAACTATAATTATGATAAAACTCCTCATGAGGGAATTCGCCAATTAATACTGCGCCAATTATTTCATCTGAGATATACCAACCTTGTAATAATGCTTTCAGAGCTACAACATTATTGACTTGATTTGTGTATAAGATAGGATCAAAACCAGTATTGTTTAAATCAAATAAATATAAATTAACTGCATCTTTTACTGCTTGATTTTGCCAAAGAGTATAGTTTACTAATACGACTATTGCTTCATCATCTTCGCTGTTAATTGAAATTGTATTAGAATCACTAGTAGATATATTAATCACCCTAGTTTCTAAACTTGCTACAGAGATAGCCTTTCTACCACCAAACTCACCCTGAATCATTATTGTTGAAAACAATAATACGAAAACAAATAACGCCCTAGATTTCATATGCCATCAAGATGAATATAGTAATTTAGTATTTAATTATTTACAATTCAACCAAGGTTACAATACCGACAAAAGAAAAGATATGTTGGGTATTATCCAACATTCAATTATTTCATCTTCTCAAATGTAACTGGTTTAATAGCTCGTTCAGCATTTATCTCGAGATGAGTTATCTCACCATTAAAATCAGCTCTAAATAAAACATTATATGATGCACCGAATCCACCAAGAGTTGTTATTGAAACTATGAAAGTGTTATAATTAGAGTGATTGATCTCAACTTCTGAATTTTTCCCAAAAAATGCTCGTAGTTTATCTTTTTCGGCAATGAATTCAAATGAGCCATAAGCTGGATGTTTATAGATACCAGCAAAAGCTTCTAGGGGATGAGATGGAGGTTTTGTAGGTTCTTTTTCTTCTTTAGATTCTGGTTTCCTATTTTGTTGTGACTGCTTTTGCATTTCCTCAAATTCTGTTATTAATAATCCCCAATCTATTGGATCATTATCTAAAAGTTGATCTGCAACATGAAAATTCAATATAAAGGGTATATCACTACCAGATGTATTTGAGTACAGAACAAAACCTATATCATCATTAGGCATGAAACCTCCGTTAAAAATTATTCCTGGTCCAGTGCCATAATGCTGAATTATTTTTAAACCTCGATAAACTAATGTCCAAAAACCGTGAGCATAACCATAACATTGCACATAATCTTCTCCTTTACTTAGCATTGTGAACGGATTTTGATCCATTCTTTGGGTTGAATAAAGCTCGTTCAATGTTTTTGGTGAAATAATCTCTTTTCCTTTGATTGATCCTTTATTGAGGTGAAATTGTATCCATTTACCCATATCTATTAATGTAGAATTAACACTTCCTGCACCACCAGCTAGATATTTAATATCCGGATAAAATTCCTCTTCTACGCCATCATTTGTTAATCTATATCCTTTGGTATAATCATCAGTTTTGAATGATTCAGTAATTGAAAAATTGGTATTCTTCATTCCTAAAGGATTAAGGAATCGTTTCTTGATAAAATCAAAATAATTCTCACCAGTAAGCTCTTCTATAATTTTTGTGGCAATTATATAATTTATGTTAGCATACTTGAAAATCGTTCTATATTCATGTGAAAATTCTAAATAAGGAATTCGCTCGAGAATTTTATCATATCGCCACTCAGAACTCATATACATCAATTGATGATGTGGATATCCTGTAGTATGAGATAACAGATCTCTAACGGTCATTTTTTCAGTTAGGTATTGATCTTTTACTCTAAATTTAGGAATATATTCTCTGATAGGAATATCCCAATTCAGTAGTCCTTCATGAATTAATAACGCAATTGCTGTGGCTGTAAATGATTTCGTATGAGAACCAAGAGGAAAGAGAGTATTTTCTGTAAAAGGCAAATTATCAGCTATATTCCTTAGGCCTAATCCTTTGCTATACAATACTTTATCTTTTGAAACAAAAGAAATTCCCAAACCTACATTCTTTAATTTTTGAAGTAACGTATTTGCGTAATTATCAAAAATAGTAAAATCAATTTTTCTTTCGTTGTTCATTTGTAACCCCAAAGTTAACTGTTTAGTTTGCTAATATACATGTAATTTAAAAACAAAGCTCACATTATGAACACTCTAATTGTTAAGTATCATAATGTGACTTGAAAGAAAAAATAACCAGAATAATAAACCCATTATAATTTAATAGAAGAAATTTTGTCGAGTTCATTACTTTCTATACTTTTTTGTTTAATTAATCTCAGAAAATACTTTGGAAGCTATAAGTAGGCAAACAACTGTACTTATCATAGATGATATGCCATGGATATGTGCACACTTGATACTCACGAAAATTTCTATGAAATAAGACAAAAAGCAATTAAAAGTTCAGAAGGTAAGCAACTAGGCAATGTTACAGATGTTTCATTTGATAAGGATTTGAATATCCATTCCTTTATTCTTGGCGGTCAATTTTGGGATAGATTCCGAAAACGATTAGGATTTATCCATGATACTGAATATTCGATTACAGCAAATCATATTGAAAAATTCACGAGAAGAAATATACACCTTTCTGTTTCAAAGAAACATTTCAAGGAAAATGTTCAAGAAGCAGCCATTACTACAGCAGTTCACACTTATACTGATTTAAGAAGAAAGACGATAGTCGATATGGATGGCAAGTTAATAGGTAAAATAGTAAACCTTATCGTGCTTCCTTGTGGCCAAGTGTCGTTTGTCGTTAGTTGCTTAAATCCCGGTACTCCTGGAATTCCAAAAGGTCTAGGTAGCAAATGGGATCTTTTACTACCAATAGTTGATATAGAAACAATCTCTGAAAAGAATATAAAATTAAATGTTAGAATTGATACTTTAGAAAAAACACTAAATCATCATTTATTAGATAGAAAAGCAGCAGATGAATATCTAAATTCATTAAAAGAAAAAGACCTTGCAGCAAAAAGAGCTCTTGTTAGAGCATATGACGGGTTCCATATGAAATAATTTAATTGCTTTATTTTTTTCTTTTTTTATTTTTTCATTTGAAAACTTATTATTAATTCATCTTTAGCAATTTTTTGGTTTGACCCTTTGATAAACGGTTTACTATGGATTTCTAATTCACCAAATCTTAAGTTACTTTTTGTATAATCAGAATTGTAGAATTGCAATACCCCTTTAGGACCTTGAGGATTAAATTTAGCTGTGTCGACACATTGGTTTTGGTTTTGAGCTATAGGTGATGATTTTAATGTTATTTTCGCTTTTTTTTGATTTAAAGAATAAGAATAGCTGAAAAGATCATTATTGAGATCTTTAACATCTTCAGGTTTAATTCCTAATTTCAATTCTTTTTTTCCATCCATTAGAAAATGGGTTTCATTTGATTCTACTTTTAGATAATCATCGGGTATTGGAGTAAAATAGTGAATAGGTTTTGAATCATCTTTAATTGGTATAGAAACTAAACCAGGATTCAAGTCATTAGTTGGTACTTGTATTAATGTCCAAGTATTGATATTAGTATCACAATCCTCTAATTGTAATTTATTCTGAATTTCTATTGAACATTGAAATTCATCATCATTTTTTTTACAATCAATTAATTCAATTTTTTTTGTGAATTTGCCAGTGATTCGGCTTTTTGAACCCATATTGATAAAATTCAATGATGTTTTTAAAATCGATTTTTGAGAGCTATTTTTTTCAAATCGATAATTTGCTGGATCAATTTCTTTTTGGCAAAACCAATTTGTAAAATCATTAGGTGATAGATAAAAGAACAATTGCTCAGGTGCAAACCAAGAACGAATTCCACCGATATTCCAATCTTTAATTTCAAGTATTTTCTCAAAATCAGGATTAACCCAAAGTAGATTTCCATAACCAAAATCTACCGATAATATTCTTCCGCCAGTTTCTGTTAAAAGTATACTTACCTTATCATCTTCAATAATATTTATCCGAGAATGTTTCTCAACTTGTTTTGTTAATTGATTAAAATTTAGCAATAAACACACTTCAATCTAATTTCACAGTTTTTTGATAACAATAAAAAGATAGAGTAATAAAGCTATAAGAGTTTTTGCCGTAATTCGTTTGTTTTTGTCCATACACTAAATATTATATACAAACATGCGTTAACAAAATAATATTATAATTTTATCCAAGGTGAGAATAATGAGTTGGCTCTCGAGATTATTCGGCAGGAAAAATATGGAGCAAAAAGCGAGTATTGTCATTTTAGGAGCTTCTGGTGCAGGGAAAACAACCCTTGTGCGTTATTTAGAAACTGGCCAACCTGTTGAAATTGATCCAAGAACAACTTTAGGGATAGATATTAGACAAAATCCAATTAATATAGGTGGATGGTCTCTATCTGCAATAGATGTTGGCGGTCAGGATCTATATCGAGAGAGTTTATGGAGTTTAGGAGTTAGTCAAGCTGACGCAGTAATATATGTTATTGATGGTATTGTTCGACCAACTGTTGATAATTTACAATACGAGGTTAGCAAATTTAGCTTTGATTATATGTTATCAATTGTCGACAGCAAAACACCAATTCTAATGTTGATTAATAAACAAGATTTATCTAACGAGAATCCTCTTACAACACATGCAGCTATTGAACTCTATGATATCTCAGGATTGGTAGGAAGATCATTCAATATACTACCTACTTCAGCAAAGTTTGGCAATGGTGTTGAAACAGCTATATTATGGTTAATTGACAAGATACAAGAAACCAAAAAATAGATTTCTAAATTTTTCATTTTTTTTATTCGTTTTGTGAAATTTTCAAAAAACCGTAAAGTTTATTCCATGATAAAAACAAATAATTAATTATGTCTCTCATACAAATTGCGCCACTTAAGAAAGATTTCCAAAGAATAATTGATTTTGATAGAATTCATCCAGCAAAAAAAATTGTTGTGTTTGTATCAAAAGCTGATACAATAAAAGGAACAACAAATTATGCATTTTTAGAAAAGACATTAAATAAACTTCGTGAATATTGCCAACTAACAAAAATCCAATTTAACATGCAAGTAATTGACATAACAAAAGAGAAGGATTTTCTAAATGTCATACTTGATTTTGCTAAAGCATTAATAATGGATTATCAACCAGGACATGAATATATGCTTAACCTAGGAGACACATCACTAGTAATGAATATATCTCTTATTCAAGCAGCGCAAATTGTTAAAAGCTTGTACAATATGGAGATCAAAGTTTTTGTTTCTAAAGAACTAGATAATCAAGAAATAATTTTCGAGCAGAATCTGGTTAAATCTTTTGAAGCACTGGTTACAGAACCTGTAAGCATGGCTTTGTTAAATTGTATTAGTGAGGGAAATAACCTAGATCAAATAAAAGATATTATGCAAATTTCTTTGGGAACAGCTTCAAATTATCTCAAACAACTTAAAGAACTTGGTTTGATTGAAGTCAGTGGTCATTCTCGTTCACTAACAGATTTAGGTCAAATTGTAAAACAAATATTAACATTACGAGATTCAACAGTATAAAAAATAATTTTCATATTTTTTTGAAAATTTATCATTTTTTTAAATTGTTTTGCAAAATTAGATATATTTTTAAATAATGATGAAAAAGCATAGTTATAATAAATTTACAATAAAACAGGTGATACATTTGGCAACATTGTTAGAATGGTTCGTAGCAACATTTGATTACAGATACGAATCACTTATCGGAACATTAGTTTTTGGTTTGGTCGTTGTGTTTTCAATAATTTTTCAATTGTTTATATCTGGGAAATTAGGAAATAACCAAACAAAAGGAAATACTATCAGACATTTCAGATTCCTTTTTGTAGCCATTACTTTTATCAGTTTAAGCTACTTCTCGGATCATCTTGGTAATTTCCTAAATGGGCAAATATTTGATCCAAATTTCTCAATTTATGTGTCTGTATTAGGTTATACAATATTGATTACCGCTCTTAACTTACTTATGCTTAACATAATTAACTTTAGAACGAATATAAGACGAGTAATCAAAATTCTTGCGATTATAGAATTTGTACTATTATTTTTTGTAGAAAATCTCTATTTAGTTGGAACTTTCTATGAATTACCTGCAAGTTTGATGGATTATTCCATTATTATCTTTGGTTTGGTTGTTGTAGCTGCAGCGGTATTTACAATTGTAAGTTTACTTGTTGAAGCTAGAAGTACTGCAAATAAGATGGTAAGATTACGTTTAAGAGCAGCAGCTTTAGGTACTTTAGGTGTTTTATTAGACGGATTAGCAAACATTATCCATATTGGTTTCAACACGTTCAATATTGATGATACACCATTTTACCGATATGCTATGCCCTCAATGGCTTTAGTGTTCTATTTTACTTCACTTGTCAGTTATTACTATACATTATTTCCACCCATTTGGTTGCAACAAAGAACAGGGGTTTTACCACCAAGCTTTACAGACTTGATGAATAAACAAGCTGAATTAAAGAAATCTAGGAGGATTCCCCAATGATCTTTAAGAACTATGCTTTAGTTGAAATTGGAAGAGAAAAAGGAGCTTCTGCTCTAAAAGTAGTTGGTTTTTCAGAAGAATTAATGAAAAAATTACTCATAGAAGCTTTGCCTTTAGGTGATCCTGAAAATGAAGTTTTTAAATTAGTAACTGTTGATAAGAATCTCTACTTGAGCTCACTATTACTAGTTGAAGATCAAGATTCTGGTGTTGCATTGATTATTCAAATTGATGATAAAGCACTGAAGCTAAATCCATTAGGATTTTTAGATAGCATTAATGATTTACTACAACCAATAATCAGTAATCCTGCAACAGTTTTACCAGATGAGATTGTTTTAGAGTATAAAGAAAGTCCTGTTACAGAAGCAGTCTATGAAAATCTTGACAACTTTATATTCTCTATATTAACTAGACAAAAAACACTGGTTGTAGGTGAAAAAATACAGCTAAAAGAATTTCTAACGATGTTCTACAGCTACATTCCAAATGAATTGAAAAAACACATTACATTAATTGGTAACACTAGCAATGTAACAAATAGAGTAGCTCTTACAGGTTTAGTTCTTAATGATTATGTTCTTAAGATAATTGATAGTAATAAAGGGGAATATACAATTTTATTCTTGCCAGCAAAAACAGCATATGGTCTATATACTTCACCATTTTGTAAAAAAATAGCTAAGCTATATGAAGAACATAATAGAGAGGTCATTATTGATGAGATTAAGAAATTCTTTGAAATGGCTATTTCATCCAATGATATTATACCGGTGGCTGATTTTGCAGCTAAGAATAATTTAGCAGTAGCTGACGCTTCATTAATACAATGGATGCGAGCAAATTACTACGATTTGCCAATTGAAAGGAATATCTTAGAACAACTTGAGTAGGTGATACTATGAGCTGGTTAAGTCGTATATTTGGCAGAAAATCCATAGAACAAAAATCAAATATTTGCATTCTTGGTGCTAGTGGAGCTGGAAAAACTACTCTAGTTAGATTTCTTGAAACGGGTGAACCCGTCTTAGATAATCCAAGGACAACTTTGGGTATTGATATTAGGCAATCACCTATTAATATAGGAGGTTGGTCCTTGACAGCAATAGATGTTGGAGGACAAGAACTTTATCGCGAAAGTCTTTGGAGCTTAGGTATATCTCAAGCTGATGCTATCATTTATGTTATTGATGGCACCGTTCGTCAAACTGAGAATAGTGATTCTTTTGAGGTCTCCAAATTCTCTTTTGATTACATGTTAACTTTAGTCGGAGAAAAAACACCAATCCTAATTCTTGTAAATAAACAAGATCTTAAGGAGATTAATCCATTATCTGCTCAAGATGCGATTAATCTTTATGGTATTGGTGAATTAGTCGGTCGATCTTTCAATATTTTACCAAGCTCAGCTAAATTTGGTGATGGTATTGAAGATGCTATTTTATGGCTTATAGACAAAATTGCTACTAAAAAATCGAAGGAGAAATAGACCATGCTTAGTGAAAAGTTTAATGTCTATACTTCTCTTTCAGCTTTTAATGATAAAGGCATGGGCATTTACCACGATCCATTAATTCCTGGTATGAGTGAATGTGATCTAAGAAATATTGCTAATTACTATTCTATTATTTTAAATTATGGTGAAAGTACAGGAGCACTATATGGACCTTTGCCAGTTGTCTACCGAACAGAATTACTATTGTATGTCTATACTTTTCAAATTGAAAATCCAGAAGTCAAAGATGAAAGAATAAAACAAAATGGTGGTAAAGTACCAGCTTTTCTTTTAATATTCTACCCTACAGCAGCAGAAAGTTATACTACAAAAGCAAGGAATAACATTGCATTCGATATTGCTAATTGGATCAATAATTTCAAATCAATCAAAGATATCCAAAGAAATGAAATCAACACTTTGAACTCTCAAATAGAAAAGTGTATCTTTAAAGAACAAAGCAAATTTGAACTATCAGAAATCGAAGAAACTAATGTTGTCATCGGAAAAAGTTTTGAACTTCTTTACAATGTCGTTAAATACCGAGATAAACCAATTAAACTACTTTTTTCAGGAACTGACCAATTATTACTTTCTATTGCTAGAACAGCTATTTTCGAGAAAAATTCATTGTTACTAACATACTACAGATTTGAAGATAACAAAATTGACTTTAAATTCAGAAATATCGAAGGAACAATTATTGTCACAGAACCTAGCAATCCTGTAACACACAAATACTTATCACATAATCTCAATGGCATACTCCATTTTGCTAATTTCTCTGAACAAAAATCTGAAGAAGTACATACTAATGAGCTAGCAAAAATGATCAAACAGACAACAGATAATTGTGTCATTACTTTCGCAATCTCTCAAAAAGACAAACCAACAAAAATCAGTGAGACAAAAATTCCAGAAGTACTAAAAGAAGGCGTAGGTCGAACATTATCATTAATCGATTTAGGCCAAACGTCTATGACCTTGGGCACAACCATAATTGAGTTTTTAGAAAGAATGATTGAAGTAATAGGAAAGAACTAACTTTCCTATTTTTCAATTCTTTTTATTGATTTAATTAATGCTTTAGCTTAAAAAGACATTAAATCATTGTAATAATCTTTTTATTATTTTTAACAAATGTATTTTGTAATCTAATACTGATGTGCATGAAAATGGTACCAAAGAATGAGAGATTAATTCTAAAATCAGGGGATGTTTTTGATTCTTTAAAGGGGAAAATAAAGAATAATCAAACAATTGTAATCTCAGGCAATATAATTGCATGGATTGGAAATGATAGTTCTTTTGAGAAAGAGAAAGGTGATAGAATAATTGATGTTTCAGGGAAAACAATTCTCCCAGGTATGATTGAAACACATGTTCATCTTGATGCTACAGGAGAAGCTCAATCAGAAAGAGAATTATTTAGAACTAAAACTTTTATGTGGCACTATATAGGTCTAGCAAATGCTCAAAAGCATTTAATGAGTGGATTCACATGTGTTAGGGATTGTGGAGCAAATCCTGATTGGTCACCAGCCTTACGCAGAATTTTCAATCAAGGCATTCTTGCTGGACCAAGATTATCAGTTGCTGATCGCTTTGTCGGGGCATTTGGAAATTCAGAGATTGTTTCACCCGATTTCTATATTGATTATTACAGAAAATACTACGAAATACCTGCAGGAGTAGATGGAGTAAGACAAGCTGTCCGTGAAAGAAAAATGCTTGGTTCTGATTTCATTAAAACTGCCACTACAGGTGGAGTGCTTCATGGTATTGAATCGAAATTAGGGAAGAGTTTCTGGTTGGATGAAGAAATAATTACTATGGTAGAAGAAGCTCATCGTTTGGATATGCATGTTGCTTGTCATGCCCATGGTCGAGAAGGAATTTATCGTGCAGTGAAATTTGGAATTGATACTATTGAACATGGAAGTTTTATTGATGAAGAAACTGCTGAGCTAATGGTCAAAAATGGTACTTACTTAATACCCACTCAAGCAGCATTAATTAATTTGATGAAATCAGATATTCTCAATCAAATGCCACCTGAAGTTCAATTAAAAACAAAGGAAACAGCAAAAGTACAACGAGAAGCTCATAGAATGGCTTTCGAGAAAGGAGTCAAAATCGCCATTGGAACAGATGCTGGAACTCCAGGTAATTTTCATGGACGAACAGGTGAAGAAGTGAAATTTATGGTAGATTATATAGGAATGACTCCAAGCCAAGCATTACAAGCAGCAACAATAGAAGGTGCTAAAGCAATTTGGTTGGATGATAAAATAGGTTCAATCGAAGTTAACAAATTAGCAGATTTAGTGATTTGTTCAAAAAATCCTTTAGAAGACATCTCTGTTATAGCAAACCCACAGAATTTCACACATGTAATAAAAGATGGTAAAATAATGGTTGAGAAAGGAAAAATAACCTACTTTCCAACTTAATTCTTATTTTATTATTTCATTATATAGCTTGTAAGTTCATTTATGATTTTTTTTACCTTAGGATTTATCCAAGATTAGCTATAGTCTTTTATATTTTGTCGACGAATATTAATATAAGGGGGAAATAATGTCCGAAAAAGTGGAAGATAATTTCAAAGAAAATCTTCCGGCTAGAAGAAGTATCCATAGTGAAATAGAAGAGATACTTATCAAGAAACTATTTACTGTTGTAGAAAATATTGAAGTCAAACCTGATGGTGAATTAAATTTCGACCCTTATGACGATCGGTTATTAATACAGCTTGAAGCATTAATAGAAAAGAAATTTGATGAGAAAGTATTCAATCGTAAGGTTGATGTATATATAGTAGATTTCTTGGAGCGCATAAAAAAAGAAAGAGTCCGGCGAGATTTCTAAGAATCTGAACAAAAGAAGTAATGATACTAATAAAATGAAAAAATGTGATAAATTACTAAATTCTTAGTAATTTCACATCTACTAATGAGTTGAATTCATTTTCTCATTTTTCTATGGAATACCTGAGTAATTACTATGGTGAAAGCTATTCCAATAAATGAGCTTACAATTCCTATAAAAGAACCAGCATTAGTATTTTGTGTGTCAAAGGTTGTAGCATTAACGTAAGTAATTGAATTCCAGAAAATATCTTGTGTTTTAACATCAACAGAAAAAAGACCATTTGGCATATTATTCATAGTACCTTCAAAGATATCATCATTGTTTGAGTCTCCCAAAGTCTTGGACATAGTCGTAATGGGTACACCATTTATTTCAACATCAGTTAAAGCATGCAAAATTATAGAGGCTGATACAACACCAGTTTCATCTGTAAATTCAATAGAAATATTATAATTATTTTCACCTATATTAACAAAAGAGATTTCCTCTATTGCAGGAGGATTGTATTCATGAACACCTAGTGCTATAGCAATTGCTAAACACATATCAGTTTGATAAAAGAAGCTTCTCGTTGTGGTGATTATGTTACCATCAGTTATTGGAGCTGAATTGGGAAAGAAGTTTGCACCAGCAGCAATATATTCAGTAGAGTAATCAGAATGACCTGTGACATTTTTGCCATCTATAACATCAGCATCAGCTAAAACTCGTACTCCACGGCACCAAGCACTAACTACTAAATCATTGTTAACAGCAGAATTAATCAAATCGCGAACAACTTGGTTACCAATCAGGTTCTCATGAGATTCCCCAGGCATAATATTCACGCAATCAAATTGTGTGATGTCTGTAATATAATCGATGTCATTAACTAATATATCAACATCTAAACTCACATAAGCATTATAAGCGCAAGATATAATCTCCATTTTAGTACTAGCTACTGTGATATTCCACCCAAATGATGCAAATTTTGCTACAATTTCATTATAATTTGCACCCCAATCATCATCCATCAATAATAGAATACTAGTATCTTCAGAATAAATTCCATCTACAGTTAATGAAGTATAGGAATATGCAAATCCACTACTAATGATGATTATACAAAAAAGAATAAGTGTTAATTTCTTTTTTTGCATTAACAACACTCCTCTGAGTATTTCATAAGAAAAAGGAATTTATATAGATTCTCATAATTATGAGAAACGATTCTTATGTTTGCGAAGAAAAAAAGAAGAAAAGAGGATAAAACCTCTTTAATAATTCTTTAAAGGCTAATTATCGAAAGCACTGGCCAATGATCAGATTCGACAGCCCAAGTTAAAACAGAAACATCCAATATTGTAAAATCAGGAGTGAAAAGAATATAATCAATTCTCCTTTGTGGAAACCGATTTGTATCACCATTCCAACCTGTTATATTTAAACCTGATGGATTTATTTCCAACCAGCTATCTAAGAAACTAGTGGTAAAAATTGGATATTCAGTTTCATTGTCCTTTGTGTTAAAGTCACCACACATGAATGTCCTAGTAGCACCAACGGTTAAATCTCTAACATATTCAGCTTGAGGTGTGCGTTCTTCATGCTCTAAACCAAAATGAGTATTATAGAAAGTTATCAATTCAATGCCTATTCGTAAATCAGTTCTAATAATCACTCTTTTAGAATGATCACCACTTGGCATAAAGTATGTTTCAGTGAATTCAATAGGATATTTTGATAATGTTGCAACACCGTAAACACCTGTAACTGTTTTTGGTCCATAATAATAGTACATGTTCAGATTCTCAGCCAGATATCGCACCAGATCGATATTGCCAAAACAAATTCTAGCCGTATCTGATTCTTGCAATGCTAATATATCAGGATCATATTTCTTAACTGATGTTAAAATCCTCTCAAAATTGTTCTGGCCAAGTTTATCTTCGCCTTGATGCACATTATAAGTCATAATAGTCAAAGTTGTCGGTGTTGCTTGTGCAGCAGGATTAATGTAATAAAGACCAAAAGCAGCACTTGATACTCCAGCAAAAATTACTATTAAAGCAATAGCCATTATCTGATTTGTTCGACAGAGTTTCTTAGATGGTTTCTTAAAAGCAGGTTTCAAAAACCCTTTAGTACCTTTTACGAAAATAACTGGAAAGAGGAATAACAGTGAAGTAAGTATTATTAGAATGTAAAAACGGTCTTTGAGTATTAACATTCCAGGAACCCATTCATAATTAAATGATGAGACCATCAAGAATGTTACAATTAGAAATATCAAAGATGATATTCCAAATGTTCCTCCTAATGTTCGAGCACTAGGTTGCATTTTGTTTAATTTCTTAGTTAACACCATGAAATCCAGCAATGCTACTGGTGAAAGGCAGGCTGCAATATAAGTGAATACTATTTGAACAACACTTAATTGCGGTTGTGGTAATGCAGCAACTAACACTAATGATGTTATCAATAGTACATTTAATATTGTTAATATCCAGATTTTTAAGCCACTTAATAGTTTTGGAATAAAAGTGATTAGAATTAAAAATAATATATTTGCACCCAGAGTCAATACTGAAACGATTAGGTATGACGAATCCGACCAACGAGCAAACGCTGTTGGATATGCTAAAGCAAACCATTCTATCAGAATAATTGCTATTATTCCCATAGAAAGTAAGAATATTTTACCAAAATTTGATTTTTTCTTAGGTTCTGATGGTGTGATTTCTGATTCTGTTTCAACAATCGCTTCATCTTTTAATGGAAGCTGCTCTTCTTCTGTGATGGATTCCGGTGGTAATCCAGGTAACATTAAACAAACGATTACTACAAAAACACCTGTCAAGATTCTGCCTAGTCCAAAAACAGAATAATCATAGGAGTTACCTATTGCTTTAAGAGCTAATATGAGACCAAAAGCTATTGCTAATCCTTGAGTAACTGTTATGTAATAAGGAGTAGTACAAGATTCTTTTTCTTGGGCCTTTCTTGTTAAATATGCTGGTAGAAATATCCCAAAAGAAGACACACCCACACCTGTTATAAAAGCTAAAGCAGTTGTGTTTGTTATTATGACCATTAGTATTCTTGAAATTGCCAACAGTCCTACTGTAACATATATTCCAATGATTGGAAATTTCTTTTTGAAGAATAGTAAAATAGGTGGTGATAAAAAGAACACTACTAAAAGTGTATAGGGGCCAATACCCATAATAGCAAAATTCAAGGCATACACATTAGTTATGAAAACATTCAACACTTGGAAATAGATAAGAAAAACAATAGAAATAAAGAGTAATTCATTATAGATTTTCTTGAAGAAATTCATTATAGAGCTCATTGACATCCCTCCATTTTAATATCAACAGTTTATCTCCTATTTTTCATTTGAAAATCTTAAGGATGTGAGAAAAAACCTAGAATAACTATTCAATTCATACCAATCTCATAGCGAAATTTTGGTTTTTTTCCTCCAAATTTATGATATTGTGTTTAATTATATATCCTTTTTTGAAAAAATAATCAGTGCCATAAAATGAATAATGCTAATCTTAAATTAATAATCATTTTAAATGAACCATATATTTTTTAGGAGAAGAACATGCATAGTTTCAATTAGAATAATACTGAAGTAGAATATCAATGACTCAAAATTATCAATTTATTTTTGGTCCAGTTCCTTCCAGAAGGTTAGGACGATCATTGGGTGTAAGCCCAATTCCTCCTAAAACTTGTAATTATTCTTGTGTATACTGCCAAATTGGGAGAACAACACATTATACAAATATGCGAGAAGAATTCTATCCTAAAGAGTATATTCTAAAAGAAATTGAGGAAGGAATTCAAAAGGATGATTTTGATTATATTACATTTGTTGGAGAAGGAGAGCCAACCTTATACTTAGAACTGGGATGGTTGATAGAGAAGACAAAAGAATTGACAACAAAACCAATTGCAGTGATAACTAATGGAGCTTTATTATTTGATCCAAAAGTTCGTAAAGAATTATTAGAAGCGGATGTAATCTTACCACCTTTGGATACCGTTGAACCGGAATTATTCAAGAAAATTAACCGTCCAATAAGAGGTTTGGCTATAGAAGAAATAATACAAGGAATGATAGACTTTCGTAAAGAGTATTCAGGTGAAATTTGGATGGAAGTGATGTTGGTAAAAGGACTAAATGATCATCCTGAAAATATTACCAAAATCAAAGAAACATTAACCTTGATGAAGTGTGATAGAGTATATGTTAATGTACCAATAAGACCACCAGCAGAAAACTGGGTAAAAATACCTGATAATGAACGTATAATTGAGATATGTAAAGAGTTAGGAGCAACAAATATTGCTTATTATGAAACAGAGGTAGGATTCAGCATTAATAAACAAGCAGATATAGAAGACCAAATCATCAAAATAACCTCGAGACATCCTTTAAGAGAAAGTCAAATTATTACTATGTTAGATTTACCAGAGATAGAAGCAAAAAATCTACTTGAAAAGATGGCTGAAAAGAAAATTATAAAGAAAGTCATTCATAATGAAGAAATATTCTGGATTAATGCTAAATCAAAAATCAAGAAATAATTGATTTTTTTGAAACAATAATCCTAAATATATAATTAGATTATATAGGAAATATTGTCTATTTATTAAAACTGGGGAAATATAACTTATGAAAAAGCGAACCAAAATCTTTCTAGCGATATTTTTATCCATATTAACGATCATTGGCATTTTCATACCTATTATGCCTTTTATATTAAAATGGAATCCAACATATGGCGAACCCGCACTAGAATTCCCATTTGAAAATCCAGATGATATAATAAAATTACGAGGCTATAATTTAATTGAATACGATGGAGCATATGCTGGAGACCCACATAGCGGTATAGATCTACAAATAGGAATTAATGGTTCTAAAGTAATTTCTCCATGTACAGGTACAGTAGGAATAATCACTTCATCTGTTAATAAAAATAAAGGACATATTATGATCAGCATCAATATTAGAATCAATTGGAAATGGTCGATAATGCTAGTGTTTGAACCTTATTCAAATTCGACTGAGTTCCATGAATATCAAATGTCCTTATTGAAAGTGAAATTTGGTCAGAAGGTTCAGATAGGTGATGAAATCGGTACACTACTCATTGGTGGAGATTTTCCACACATTCATTACACTGTTAGAAGTTATTTTGGTCATGTATGCCCTTATGATCATTCATCAAATACAGCTCAAATAATATTTGATGAAATAGCTGTACGAACGAATAGTACCATTTGTTATCCATGAAAAATTAATCTTTCAGATTAAACTCGAAAATTTTCAAAGTTTCAGGGGGGACATTGTTTTGAGTTACTTTAGCAAATTCATAAGCTACTATACCTACTACCAACTCACGATATTTTTTATCAGATAACATATAGAGATAACGACCATTGGCTGTCTGCTTGACAATCTTCTCATAAATGTCATCTCCGTGATAGCGATCTTTTGGTCCATGAACAAGAAAGATTTCATTGGTAATATTAGATAAATAATCAGGAAGATTAAAGTCAAAATTTTGTCTGATTGAACGTTTCCATTTCCATACTTCAGCATTTTTCACAAAATCTAGATATCGTTCTTTTGCTGCAGGATTGTTTAAACCTAGCAAAACCAATTTAGCAAATGTCATTCGGAATGGGCTTAAAATAAAAGAAGGTATTAATCCCAAAGTTAGATACATTCTTCTTTGACGTTTCCAATTATAAGTTGGGTCATGAACAACTATTGTTGGTGCTGTGAAATAGTTCTTGGCTAAAGCAGTTAATATTATACTAGCACAATAGCTGGTTCCAAATAGAACAAAATCTTTTGATTCTAAGCCAAGAAAACGAATTACTTCAGCTATATCTTTTCCTTTCTGATCCATTGACATCTTGGTTTTTTGTCTTTTAGTTAATATTTTGCTAGAAGTTTTCTCTCGAGTCTCGAGAAAATAATATTCTCCTTTCTCGAAAAGTGGTTTATTAAAATCTCTCCAAGACCAAGGTGAAGTACCAAAACCAGATACAAATAAAATAGGTCGTTTTGTTTCTGAGGTTTTAGGTTTATAGTAAAAAACTCTTAGCTCCGCACCATCTACTGGAATATAAATTTCTTCAGTTATCCCTTCCTCATAAAATAACGGTACCTCCCTATCATTTTCTTTTATTAGCTCATTAATTCTAACCTTTTGTTCTTCAGTTTGAATTATTTGTGATACCATAATAATCTCTCTAATAGATAGTAATAATTGAAAATTTAGAATTTATTAATTAAAATAATTTCGTTTGAAAGTTATTTTTGGCAATTATTTTGTCTAGATTTATCACAAGTATTTTAGAATAAACAATTTTACATTGAATTATGAACGATAGAAATACCTTTTATAATGATAATAAAAAAATGTGGGATGAATTCACCATATTACATAAAGATTCTGAAACCTATAAAACAAAGGAATTCTTAGAGGGAAAAAGCACACTTAGTAAAATTGAGTTAGGGGAAATAGGAGATTTAGTAAAGGGAAAGGCCTTATTGCATTTACAATGTCATTTCGGATTAGATACTTTATCGTGGGCTCGTGAAGGAGCAATTGTAACCGGTGTGGATATGTCTGAAGAATCCATAAAACTAGCTCGATCATTAGCTGATAAAACCAACCTTGAAGCGAATTTCATTCAATCAAATATCTATGATTTACCTCAAGCGCTTGATGAAAAATTTGACATCGTTTTCACTTCCTATGGTGTTCTTTGCTGGCTTGATGACCTTGATAAGTGGGCAAAAGTCATAGCACATTTCCTAAAACCTGGAGCACTATTCTATATAGCTGAATTTCATAGATTTACATGGGTTTTCGATTGGGATGCAAAAGATGATTTTGCTTTAAAACGCAGTTATTTCCATGATTCAAGCCCATTAACATATACAATAGAAGGATCGTATGCTAAAACAGAGAAGAGAACAAAAGAAAAAGTAACAGGTCATGAATGGGCTCATAGTATGAGTGATGTAATAAATGCCCTGATAAATGCTGGATTAATCATTAAACAAATGAACGAATTCCCTTATACTACATTTCAAAGTTTTCCATTTCTAAAACAATCAGATGATGGCTTGTGGTATTATGATAATCCCAAAATACAATTACCATTAACCTTTTCAATTATGGCAGAAAAGAAAAAGTAAGATTATAAAGCGAAAAATAAATAGAACAATATTAATTAGTATACAAGATAAAATTGACTCTTGTTTCCATTATTTGTTTGAATCACCAATTAAAATTTGATGTAGCATGGACATCTGATACAATTGGTGAAGAACGTTTTAAGATTTGCATAGCAGCTCATCATCGTCATTTTAATTTTTATGGTGGAACAGATGAGGTAGAATTCTTTGCTTGGTTGTATCCATTTAGAGAAATCACTAATATTATTGAAAGAATTAAAGCTGAACAACCTGAGGAAACAACCAATGAATCAAAAAAGATTTTACAACAATTTTTAGCTGTGTGGGAATATCTTGCACAAAATAATTATTTCCCTGAATTCTTTCTTCATTTACCCAAAGAAATTGGTTTTGATTATTCGAATTTAGTGATTCTTGATTCAAAGGAAGAAACCACTTTTGATGATACCATTGAAAGATTATACTGTGAAGAAGGATTACTCGAGGAAGAAACTAATTCCAACAAGGAGAAACTAACTGAAGTTTTTCAAAAACAGATACAAGATACGGAGAAGAAATTTAATTGGTGTGTTAAAAGCCAATTATTGGATCATAGATTAGAGCAGGAATTCTTTAAACGATTAATAGATCTTCAACAAACATCAATTCTTGAGCAGAAATGGTTTCCAATTTTAGCTTTGCAACACTATCAAATTAATGGTGTAACTGAACAAGAATTATTCTTTGAATTTGTCCATAGGAACCTTTTTGATGAGCGATATTTGCTTAGAAAGGAATGCTTTGAGATGCTAAAATCAACTTTTATATTCAATCCTGAACTCATATTGAATTGTATTGACTTATATATTGGTAAACATGATCTAACATCCTTTTTGTATGGTGTGAGTTTATTAAAAGCTTGTAAATACTTAATCGATGTAGCTACTGGTAATAGTTCTGAATCCTTTAGCGAGAATATCATCAATCACCATAAAATTAATTCTGAGCATTATTCCAAACTTATTCCATTGTACAAGAAAGCACTACAACAACAAGAGATATTCCTAAAGCAATTATTGGAGAAGAAAGCATATTGGTTGAAAACATTATATTGGGACAAGCAACCACTTGATCATTTAGAATCATATGCAATAGAAGAACAATTAACATATTTAGATGGAGCACTTAATTGTTTAAGATTGATTAGAGAGCCATTTAAGGATTTAGAGGTGGGAAAAAATCATAAAAAAATAACATGATTTAAAAAATGATTTGAAAATCTGGTGTAGTAAATTATGAGTTCCTCCAATGAGATACCCGAACCTAGTGATGAAATAATCACTAAATGGTCAAATGAAATTGTTTCTAGAAATAATTTGTCAGATGAATTTTCTTATCAGAAAATTACTGATTTTATAGCAAAATATGTGGAAGAAAAATTCACTCAATATTATGTAACAGCATCATTTACTGAATTAGGTGAAGAAGGTTTTAAAATTAGAGAGAAAGGAACTCCTATGGATGATCCTCTAGATTGGTTTAAAATTGCTGGGGAAAAAGAGCTAACTGAAGAGGAAGCCAGAGTCAAAGAATATACCAAATTAATTTACTTGAAAATATTGTCAAAATTGGACATGCCTAATCCAGCAAAATATAAAGAGTACTTGAAAGAACTCAATTTACAATCATTTATTGTTCCACCAGATTATCGAGTTAGCGCCTTTACTGTGTGGGCTGATAAAATAATTAATTATTATAAATTAACCAACACTAGCTCATTAGAAACTATAATTAAAAAGACAATATACTTTTTTGACATCCTCTTTCCTGACTACAGCATCTATTATACTCGATATAAAGATGAGGTAAAATACCCAGTTTTTATAGACAAAATAGATGATGATTATCTTTTTTGGATATCGGTAATTGATAAAATTAGAAAATTAATCTATTGCACTCATTATCAAATTCTTAAGAAATTTAATCGTATTAGAGATTATCCCAAGGATCCTGATTTTTGGTTTGAATTAGTCTTAGTCTATGAAGAATTAGGATTAAAGACAGAAGCGAATGGTTTTGGTGAAATGGGTATTGCTCTTAATCCAAGAGACTTGACATTGTTAACAGAACTAGCTACATTTTATGGTGAGAAGAAACGTTTTGTTGATGGATTGATATATTTCAAGAAATCTGCTGAACTATTTTTTGAGCAGAAACAATATGCTATTGCTTTAAGGATTAGTCAAAATATTGTAATGGTTGAGCCAAAAAACAAAGATAATTGGATATTTTTGGAAAAAACCTATTTAGCAATGGGCAACACAACAGAAGCTCAAAGAGCTCGCGATTATTATTCAAAATTGAAATAAATCAAGAGAAAAAATAATGCTACAAGTAGAAGCAAATTAGATGTTGAAGAGAATGACCATTGAGATTAGAAAAGTAGAGGAAGAAGATGAAGCTGCACTAATCGATATTTGTTTTATAACAGGTGATCCCACATTAAAACAAATCTTCCATGATAAACAATTATTTGGTATGTTTTGGTGTCTCTATTACGTCTGGTTTGAATCTGAAAATTGTTTTGTAGCAGTGGATTCAGAAACTAACAAGGCTATAGGTTATATATTTAGTACAAAAGATACTGTGAAACAAGAAGAGCAATTTAAAATAAAAATGACTCAAAAAATAAAGGCAAAAAGAAAGGAATTAAAACTACGAACGCTTCGCTCTAGGATCTATACTTATTTTATTATTAATAAAATCCATACTAGAAAAAGAAAAACTTTGTATAGGAATTACCCTGCACATTTACATATTGACATCCTACCTCAATATCAGAGGAAAGGGATAGGGCATAGACTAATGCAAACACTCGAGAAACATCTCAAGAATAATAATATTATTGGCTACCATCTAGAAGTAGGAGCAGATAATAAATTAGGCATAAGCTTTTATCAAAAGTATGGTTTGGATTTATACTCTAAAAATCACTTTACATGGATTTTTGTAAAAAAATTGAATGAAAAAAATTAGTTGAATTTCTGTTATTCTGAAAAAATCTCTTCACTAACTTGAGAAATCCATTCTGATGATTGGTGCTTGAAATAGGTTTCATAGAGGTCGGAATAAATACCGCCTTTAGCCATCAATTCTTCATGGTTACCTTCTTCTACCAATTTCCCATGATCAAGTACAAGTATTCGATCGGAATTTTGAACTGTAGTTAAACGATGAGCAACAACAATTGAGGTTCTATCTGCTAGAAGATAATCAAGAGCCTCTTGTATTTTACTTTCAGTGTACGCATCGACTGCGGCAGTCGCTTCATCAAGAATCAAGATTTTAGGATCAGTTAGCAAAGTTCTGGCAAATGACACCATTTGTCTTTGACCGGCAGACAAACCTTTTCCACGTTCACCTAATTCTGTTTCTAAACCGTCAGGTAAAGCATCAATGAATTCTCGAGCATGAACAATATCAATCACTCGTTCAACTTCTTCAATGGTAGCGTCAGGTTTACCATATCTGATATTATCCAATACTGTACCGCTGAATAGGAAAACATCTTGACTGACTAAACCAATATGTTTTCTCAAATAGTGGATGTCATATTCCTTAATATTTTGACCATCTATTCTTATCTCCCCTTTTAGAATATCATAAAATCTCATAATCAAGGAGGCAATCGTTGTTTTCCCAGCTCCAGTTGCACCTACAATAGCAATTGATTCTTTGGGTTTAATATCAAAATTGACATCCTTCAAAACCAAGGTATTTGTTTCATATTCATGATAGACATGGTCGAATACTATTTCCCCGTAAATCTCTTTGTTTTTTGGTTCTATAGGATTGATCACTTTTCGTTCATAATCCATAATACTAAATATTCGCTCCATAGCTGCAAAACCGCTTTGGATAGTTGATATCTGCGATGCTACTCGCATTAGTGGATAGAGGAATCTATTCAAGAGAAAGATAAATAACCAAATTGTTGCAGCATCAGTAGCACCATCGATTACTAACCAACTTCCAAATAATGTAATTCCAAATACTCCTAAAACACTAATTCCATCCATAACTGGCCAAATACCGGTTATCGCAAAAGCTCGCCTTCGTGCGTGTTTAAAAGTGGCGTCATTAATCACTTCAAATTCATCTTTGGATACCTCTTCTCTACCAAAAGCTTTTGCTACAGATATTCCTGAAACACTTTCTTGAAATGAAGCATTTACTTCACCAATAGAGGCTCTCCATTGGCCACTTCGTCTTCGTATCATTCTTCTAAATAAAAGTCCAACTACGAATACCACCGGACCCATCCCAAGAGTCACTAATGCTAATTTCCAGTTTGTCCAGAACATTATCCCTAATACAGAAAAGACTATTACGAAATTAGATACAAATTGTGCTACAACTGTAATCATTTCATTCAATTCTTGAGAATCGTTTGTTAATCGGGACATGATTTTCCCAGTTGCTTGTCTATCATAGAAATTTAAATCATGTTCTTGTAAACTGATATAGGTTTCTAATTGGATTCTCTTAATCATTTTTTGAGTGATTTTAGTAACTAATATGCCTTGAATTACTTGTATACCCCATAAGAATATAGTAATCGCTACATAACCTAGAGCATATGGCATTACAGGCAACCATAGACTACCAGGTTGGAGCAGTTCATATGCCCATTGAATTAATAATGGTGGAAGGATACTAACACCGGAGATAACTAGAATGCTTATTATAATAATTATTAATTGTGCTCTATAAAAAGTAAGGTATTTCCAGAAACGTTTGATAAGATCCTTATCAGAGTATTTTCGATCGTAAAATTCTTTGTGGCTTTCATGGACAGTCATCGTATCACCCCTGCACCTTCAATGGCGGTAATTCAGAGAATCGTTCAAATAACCGACGATAATCCACATTCCTTTGTATCAACTCATCATGAGTTCCATGGTCCATTAACAAACCATTACGTAATACAACAATCATATTGGCATTTTTGATAGTAGCCAAACGGTGAGTAATAATGAAAGTGGTTCTGTTTTTCAACACATTAGCAATAGCAATTTGTATTTTCCGTTCAGTTTCAGCGTCTATTGCACTACTGGCATCATCGAGAATCAATATTGTGGGATTTACCAATAATGCTCGAGCAATAGCTACTCTTTGTTTTTGTCCTCCAGAAAGAGTGACACCACGTTCACCTACAATAGTATCATAACCATTCTCAAATTCCATGATAAAATCATGAGCTTGAGCAAGTTTAGCCACCTCTTCGACTTCCTCTTGAGTAGCATCAGGTTTGCCATATTTGATATTATCTCTTATTGTTTTGCTAAAAAGAAAGACTTCCTGCTCAATAACACCGATATGATCTCTTAAAACATCTAAATCAAGTTCTTTGATATCAATACCATCAACTAATATCTTTCCACCTGTTGGATCATACAAACGCATTAATAATTTAATCAATGTTGATTTACCTGAACCGGGGTTACCTATTATAGCAGTAGTCGCTCCTGCTGGAACATTAAAGGTAATGCCTTCCAGAGCTTTCCTTCTGGTACTTTTACCATTATAAGAGAAAGACACATGATCAAATTTGATGGCACCTTGTCTATTATCCCAAGGAATAGGATTTTCAGCTGTTGGAACATATTCATGACGCTCTTTCATCTCATAGATGCGTTTAGTAGCCGCCATACCAACTTGGAATTGTGTGATCGCCCAACCAAACTGCCAAGTTGGCATCATTAAATTCATAGTAAGTAAAACAAAGGTTATAACATCAGACCTAGTCATATTGTCAATCGTAACTTCATGTGCACCCCATAAAAAGCTAAAAGCTATTACAAAAGTAGTAATAACAATAGCATAATATTTCGCGCTTATGATTCCTCTTTGAGTATTGATATCTTTTAATTTCTCGGTCTCTTGATCAAATATTTTTATCTCTTCTTGTTCCTTTACAAAAGCTCGAACAACTCGAATACCTGTTATCGTTTCTTGCAATCGAGCATTGATAAGACTATTTTGCTCCATTTGAGCTTGAGAGATTGGGCGTAATTTTTTATTGTAATCCCAAATAGTAATAACATAAAATGGTAAAGCAGCAACTAGAAGTAAAGTAATCTTCCAACTATAAGTTAACATTAGTGCAACAGAAAAGGTTACTTGAAAGAACCCTTCAAATAAGAACTTTAACCCGGGGGCGATAAAGATATTCATTTGACGAGTATCATAGGTCGCTCGGGCCATGATATCGCCAACTTTAACGCGATCGTGGAATTCTTGACTTTTCTCTAGCATATCATTATAGAATTCTTCTGTGACATTTTTGGTTATTTTATGAGCTACTACTTCATTTGTATAGCTTTGAACATAATCACCAACGGTACGAATTACTCCTGCCATAGCAATTAATAAGCAAATATTCAGTACCATTCTGAAAGCTTCTTCATGGTTTGCTAGGATAGTTGCATCATCAAGAACATCAAAGACATTACCTATGAACATAGGAGTAAGTGAAACCGTACCAATGAATAATATTAGAAAGATAAGGAGAACAACAAACAACCATTTCTCTTTCAAAAGTTGTTTAGCAAACCATTTTTTATAACCCATGCTAATCTTGACTTCCTGCTTCAAGCTCATATTAGTATAATACCAATTTACAGTCGTAAACAATAATTATTATCTTTTATACTTTACGTTTTGATTGAATGTTCAACGAAATTTTAATGTTTCAATAGCGAACTAACTTAGAAAAAACAACCACAGCGGTTGCTAGTGGTATATTTTGTATTATCAAGATAAATTATTGAAGCTTTTCAACGAAAAAGAAATAATACTGCGAAAGAATCATAGAAGATTTTCAATAGTCTTTGTAGACTCGATGCATCATTGATTTTACAATTGAAAAGGCAAAAGCTGATATCATTCTTTTAATTAAACCAATTCTCACAGGGAAATAATATTTACTTTCATACCAACCTTGTTCTTTCCAGTATTCATAATCTGTTTGATAACTACTTTTTACTGCAATGGAATTTAGTTGCCAAATTTTAAAGAAAACTATATCATAGATACTAGGTTTTTTGATCTTGCCTTTTTTAACAGCATTGTAAAATTTCTGGCATGATTTAGCTATCTTCTTTCGTTCCTTTTGCTCAAAACTCGGTCTGAGTGCGTCTAAATGAGCAATAGTATTGAGCTTTGTTTCAATATCAAAACCCCAAGCGCGAGCATTTTGAGCCATATAGTTTGTTGGTGCTTTAGATGGTCCACCAGCTATACTTACAACCATAGCTTTCTTCTTATGAAATCTAGGCCGATGAACAAGAAAAGCAAAATGATCAATAAAGGTCTTCATCATTGTTGATACATGAAATGAATACATTGGTGTAATCATTATTACTCCCTCCACAGCAGTCATCTTATTTTGAATTGCTTCTCGAGAATCTTTTAGTGGGCATTTATCTTCACCTTTTATTATGCAATTATGACAGCCACGACATTCTTCTAATGGGTAATCTCTCAAAAATAACCATTCAAATTCAACATCAGTATTTTTAGTGAATTCATCTTCTAAAATTTTGGAAATTTTAGTAGTGTTTCCATTTTTCCTAGGACTTGCATGTATAAGCAGTAATTTCATTTTTTTCACCAAATGTCAATAAAATAGTAATGTTACTAATTATAGATATAAGAATAATTACATGAAATTATATTTCAAATTTTTAAACGTTCTTTTACAAAATCAACATACTCAACCAATTTAGAATGGATTGTTTTATCAATAAAGGATTTATTAATATAATCAATAACGTTTTTTCTATCTCTATTGAAATAGTAGAGATAGTAGATAATGATTTCTTGAATATAGTTTAACACTTGAAAAGTGATGTTTGAGAAGATACTATTCCAATTCTCAGGATAAGGATTACAATGAGCTACATCATTTCTATAATGATACGCTTGCTGAAGGTATTTTGCGGCTTCAAGTTGTTCACCCCTCCAGCATTTGCCAAATTGTATTGCTCGTTCACTTACTTTTTCTGAGATATTTTCAACTAGCAAACCTTCACCTTCTTTAAGGAACAATGGCTCAAATGCTAATACTGCAAATAATAAACGATGATCTGCTCGTTTTGTCGTATCTAATGCCCAACAAAAACGTTCAATGGAATATCTCAAGAAATCCTTTTCGGGATTTGTTTTTAATGTCAGTAATTTTGGTAAGAGATTTTGGACAAAACCGGGAAATCTACTAAAATTATCTGATGTTAATGCTAATCTTCCACCAGCTGGTTTTTTGTATAATTCATGGATATGTAAAGGATCTTTTGTAGTCATGCTTTTAATAAAGAAAAATCGTTTACCATACGATATATCTGTTAAATAATATAATTGAAGAAGCTCTCTGATCCTTTCAGCTAATACGTTAAGAGCTGTTCCTGAGAATTCTTTTTTACGAATAATCAATCCTACTTTTGGCATAGTTGTTGATTTAACACCAAAATAACCTGCAAAATTAATTATTTCATTAAAATCACTTTCTTCAAGTTCTTTCAAAACTATATCATTATTGATTTTGAAAGCTCTATCAGTTGAGGTAAATTCTATTCCTTGCACTTCAATGATATAAGTAAATTCTTTTGGTTGAATGGTTATATCATTTATGAGTGTGCTTGCATACATTTCATAATCAGATTCAGAAATTGCTTTTGAGCTTGCTTTTATGAGTATTTTTGCTAAATACAAATAAATGATTCTGCTAATCTTTTCTTCGGGAGATTTGGCTTTCGGTTTATAATTAATTAAGTATTCTTTATATTCAGTCAATAGCTCTGAACTTAAATCAGCTATAGGCTCTTCATCAGAATAATTATCTAAATAAGAAATGATATGTTTCTCGTTTATATTGGCATATTTTTGTTTTTCAATAAAATTAGAAATGAATCGTAATTTTATTTGGTAACACTTTTCTGTTTTTTCAAAAACATTAATTGTCGGTTTCGACTCATCCTTGATTAAATTATCACTTGTTGTAAAACTTAAGAAATTGTCAACAATTTCTTTACTGTAGGCAATAATTTTTTCTAAATCCATTTTTTACCCTTCATTGGTAACTTAGATTATAATATCTTTTGAATTAGAAGATATTACTCTTATGTTTTCAAAAGAGAAGAATATATCGCTTATAGTATTAAAAAAAAAAATAAAAAAATGCTTATTCTGCAAAAAGCATCATCTATGATTGAATCGTTTTTTTGTAAAATAAGCAATAGCTATTGGAATTAATAACATAAAAGCAGTATGAAATAAATTATTAAAACCAGCACTAGTAGTGTTGGTCCAAATACCTTCGTAACCTGCTTTGTACATATATTCTTTTGCTTTGTCAAGATCGTAATTATAGCGAATGATATTGGGATTGCACCAAATACTTAAGCTTGCATATATAGGCCAATCAACTATAGAATATTCCCCGCCATTAACAATATTATTCAATTCAACTCTATTAATAGCATAAGAAATAGCTTTTCGTAGAGCAAGACCTTTTGTAATTGTAGGATCATTTAATGCAGGGGTTTCATTGCCTAAAATTTTGAAATCTCGACTATTATAAGCAAAAAAGCTCATTGAAGTTTGAAGCCCTTTTTGAGTTTCAGTGAAAGGATAAAAAACATCATCCCTATAAATAATAGGATGTTCAAGCTCTCTCAAATCTATTTTTCCATCATAAAACTCTTCTTCTATTATTTGAGCATGATTGATTATTTTAACTCGTAATTGATCTAACCCTCCAGAAAAATCACCGAATCGTTGCTCCCAATTTAAAGAAGGATTATCTGTAATACTATTATTTAGTCTCCAACAATTATCCCAAACTGATAACACTGTTTGAACTGCTTCATCAAATTCACTAATGGTAAATAATCCTGTGCCAAAACAATTGTATGCATATTTATACCAGGAAAGATGGTTAATATCTGGAGTAACGCCATCAACTAATTGGGTTTGGTTTAGGTAATGTTCTGGTAACATGTTTACCTTTAGATACGCTAAACACGGCGCATAAGGGTCTTTTTCAGGAGTATGAGGATCACCATCGATATAGATATCAATTGTATTCTGATCAACAATTTTCAAATCATCTATCCAATTATAATAAAAGTCAAAATCCGCCATTGTCTTTAAACAATAAAGTGTAAAATAGACATCTTCAGCATCAAAGTATTCATTAGTAAAGTTATTGTCCAAGTCAGACTGCCATTTTATACCTTCTCTACAGTTAATACGTAAATGTGTATCACTTAAGAAAGTATAACTTTCAGCTAAATGAGGCCAAACAGAACCATCAGCATCAAACCAGAACAATGGATCCATTATTGCATCAGTTATGAATTCAGATGCTTTACTATCATAGAAAATAGGATTTAAATGCCCCCAAGGACCATCAGCAATAACAATCTCATTTATTGATGATTGCCCCCCATGAGATTCACTCCAAGACATCTTCCCCCATGATTGTAACAATCCATCAGAGACATTATATCCTTCAAGTCCAGACCAATATTCCATATATTTGTTTTTTGAAAAAACAGGCTTCATTAATAATAAATCATTCATTAAATGCTGTTCCCAGTCCCAGTAGTGTTGAACGCGTTCTTCTGAATCAGGAGGCATCATTAGATTTCCTTGTTTCATATACCATTCGTTGAGTCCCGTTCCCAATTCTTCATCATAATCCATTGTTGTCCTATAACCAAAAATATTCAAAGAACCATTTTCATTGTAAACGCCTGTAAAATCAGGATCGACAGCTGTTCCTGCAAAAGTCAAATAACCAATATCCCAATCAGGTTGTATACATAATTCAAAAGAAATCATAGTTTTTACAGGCAACAATTCAGTACCAATTCTGATTCGAGCCAGTTGTTGTTGTACTAAATTCATATAATCGGCATCAATAGAATTTGCTCTATATTTTAAAACTAAAGTAAAATAAGGATCATCCTCAGCATTAACTGATTGATATCCAACTGAACTAAAAATAATAATAAAAATAACCATATATGAAAATAATTTTTCAATGCTTATCTTTTTCATTTACCTCTTTCACCATCCACCTATTTTCGGTAGGTACTTTATTCAAATATAATATAAACCAAAATGGTTTATATAGCTTTTGACCTAAAGAATATTTCTTGATAAAGCTATCAGAGGAATTAAGACTGTAAGAATCATTTTAAATCAAAGCTAGCAACTATTCATTATGAAAGCAGTACAATTAGTTGAATTAAAAAGAGATTTGGAAAATAGAGAATTACCTAAACCAGATCCCAAAGCTGATGAAGTGTTAATAAAAATTAAAGCAGCAGGTATCTGTCATTCAGATGTACATTATCGTAATGGTATTTCTTCGGTAGATTTCTTACCTATTAGCCTCGGTCATGAGATTGCAGGTGAAATTGAAGAAGTCGGTTCAAAGGTTAAACGATTCAAACCTGGAGATCGTGTTTGTGTTAATTATATGATTACTTGTGGTAATTGTTACTATTGTGTAAAGGGTTCTGAGCAATTTTGCACTGAAGGAAAAATGATAGGTAAAAATGTCAATGGTGGGTATGCAGAATATATTGCTGTTCCCACTCGAGGGATATATAAATTACCAGATAATGTTTCTTTTGAACATGCAGCGGTGATGATGTGCTCTACGGTCACTTCACTACATGCCATTAAAAAAACTAGATTTCAACCAGGAGAAAGTATGGCTATTTTCGGTCTGGGGGGATTAGGTATATCAGCCCTTCAATTAGCAAAAATATTTGGTGCTCGAGATATATATGCAGTTGATATTGATTCTGATAAATTAGCATCTGCTGAGAAAAAGGGGGCTATTCCAATTAATGCTAAAAAGAAGAATCCAGTTGAGCAAATTATGACTTTAACTCAAGATACTGGTGTAGATGTTGTTTTAGAATTAGTTGGACTCAAAGCTACTATAGAACAAGGTATAAAATGCTTGGCAAGATTTGGGCGTATAGGATTAGTTGGAATAACGAAAGATTTAGTACAAATTGATTCATTTGATGCTATTTGTAGAGAAAAAGAAATCATTGGTTGTTCTGATCATTTGTTATCAGAAATTCCTATGCTTTTAGATTTGATGGAACAAAGTAAATTAGATTTAAGTGATGTGGTTACTAAGACTGTTCCATTAGATGCAGTAGCTATAAATGAAGTTCATCATCAGTTAATGGATTTCAAAGCTGAGTTTAGAACAGTTATCAAACCCTAAACTCACCTCAATTTTTATGAATAGTAAATTGAAAAGTGTAAGAAAAAATCTTAAATTTCCCAAGTATTTTTAGAGATAGTAAAATGACAGTTGATAATTTAGACCTTAAAAAAATAATAATTTCAGAATTCAATCCCAAAGAAACATCTCATGAAACTTGGGAAAAATACCACCAATTAAATGAAAAACTATTTTCAGAAATTTACATAAAGGAACAATTACCCAACAGAGAGAGTGTAGAAAAGAACCTAATAATAGGAAATCCAGATTATAATCTAACACGATTTATAGTATATCAAGATGATTCTAAAAGAAAATTAATTGCTAGGTTTTCTATTGGCATAGTCAAAGAAAACACTGATTTTTACAACGAAAATAAAGAAATTGGGTTAGTAGAAATTGAAGTCGATGCTGATTTTAGAAGGCAAGGATTAGGGACAGAAATATTAAGAATTGTAACTCGAAAATTGTTAGATAAAAAATGTAAATTTTTCGAAGTAAAATCAGCTTATCCATCAGGAATGAATTTTTGTCAAAAATTTGGCGCTAAAATAACAAATCTAAAAATAAAGAACATATTAGATATGAAAGATGTTGATTGGGATATTGTTTATAATTGGATTAATGAAGGGCAAGAGAAAAATCCCGACGTTATTATAGAAGGTTTTCCTGGTCATTCTGAGAAGAATATAGAGCGATATTGTGAATTGTTAGCAGAATTGGAAAATGATTCACCTACAGTTGTAGAAGAAGGAGATCAAGAAGTAAAAGAAATAATTGATCCAACAAGATACCGAGAATATTTCGCTAATTTAAAGAAAAACAATAAATCAAGTTATACTTTTCGTTCAATTGAACCTGATGGCCAATTTAGCGCTTTAACTGAATTGTTTTATTCAAAAATTAACAATCCCGAATATCTTGGTCAGGGCTTAACAGGTGTTAAAAAACAATGTCGTGGACGAGGGTTAGCTAAATGGTTGAAAGCATTAATGCTAGTGTATATTAAGGAAAATCTTCCAGAAGCTAAATATTGGATTACTGGAAATGCTCAACATAACACAGCTATGCTATCAATCAATAAAAGACTAGGATTCAAGCCTTATTATGAATATAGATTATATATGTTCAACATTGATGAATTGATGAAGAAATTATAAGAAAGGACAATATTTTTTCTCATTTTTTTGAGATAGATTTCTCAGTTTGTTGATAATCTTTATAACCAAATATCTGGACTAATTTAATTGAGTATAATTCTGAAGTGAGAAAGATGAAATTTGAGAAATTTAGAGAGTATCTAATTGCCAATAAAGCTGATGAAGATACCATCAATCTTTTTATTGACGCACTTAATGAGTATGAAAAATACCTAGCAAAACAGGAAGAATCAATTGAGACTGTAGATGTCAATGAATTGGTTAATTATACGGAGTTATTAGTTAAAGAAGATGAAAATCAACCTTTGGGATTTTTGCGTGCTTTACTTAGCTATTCACGATTTGCAAAAAGGAATGATTTTATTGAAAAAGCAATTGATATTGCTGAATCCTATATGGCTATGGACACTCTATATGAACGAATAAAAGAATTGCATGGAGAAGAAATCCGAGATGAAATTTTCAGTGGACTAAAAATTCCACCTTTAGGAGTTCATCCAGAGAAGAAACCAGAATTCACTAAAATTATTTTGAAACGCATTGAAGACAAATTAGGAGAAGAGAAAGTTATAGAATTGCTAAAACCATGCTTACATGAAGGTTTAAGCGGAGATATGGAAAAAGATCGTAAAGATTATCATGAAATGGGCATAGATGCATTCCTTATAATGAAAAGTCAAGAACAAATAAAAAATTTTGAAAAACATCGCGATGAAGGAACAGCTAATTTTGCTCAAATTGTAGATGATAAAGTAGTTGAGTATGTAAAAAATGATCCTCATTCAGCTTTAGGTAAACGAGAAGGTAAAATTATCTACTTAACGAAAATTCCATATCAAGCTAAGAAATCCATTGAAGCAGAAGATGAAAAAATGAAACGATTCTATGCTTGCTTCTGTCCTTGGGTTCGAGGGGCTATTAAAAACGGTACAGAGCATGAAGTATCCAAACATTTCTGCCAATGCAGTGGTGGTTGGTATAAAGACTACTTCGAGCAATTATTTGAACAACCAATAAGAATTGAACCTGTTGAAACAGCTTTGTCAGGTGTTCCCTATTGTAAATTTGCTGTTTACTTGCCTGATAATGTTATTATAAAACCTGAAAAAGAGTAAGAAAGCTCTAACAGGTTTTTTTATTTTTCTGTAAATAATAATTCAATCCCTTTTTTCTTAAGTTCATCAAGGAAATTTTCTTGCAGATATTGGTGAAAGTTTTTATCAAAACATTCGATACTCTTAGCTTTTACAGCAATGGCAAATTTTACTGAATTCAAAGTTTTTTGGTTATCAATAGTTTCACCAACTAAAGAATAAATAGGTAAAAGACCAAATGATCGGATGCCATTTGCATTAGCTAACCTAATATATTCTGCTTGACACTTGGGACATTGTTCAATAAATCTAAAAATAGGATTAATGAACTCATACCCACAGTTTCGACAAGTCCAAGCCCAAGTTGTCATATCATATCATCAAAATACAAGTCTTAATTATGTATAAGTTCTTTTGCTTATCATTAGTTATTTTTCATAACCCCATTTTTCAAAACAGAAACCCCAATTAGTGGTTATTTTTTCTTCAAGTTCAGGTGAAAGTGTATGAACATTTGTCTTATAGCTCTTTTGGGAGTTAATATATTTCTGGATTTCTGGCAACGCTTTATCAAAATCATTAAGATTCAAATCATGATAGATTTTTTGAACAACAGTCATTGGATCAGCAATAATGTCCTCATATCTAATATCTACAAAATTATTCTTTGGAATCAAGTCTTTATCTTGGAAATATCGCTCATAGATCATTTTGTAAAGATCTATAATATAATCACTAATGGTTTCCTCATTCACATCTTGTAAAACAAATGATCGCACCATTGTATCATACATTTTATAGGTTGAAGGATAAACATCGTATGGATTCCGGTGAATATTGATGAATTTAGCATCTGGAAACATCTCGAGCAGAAGTTTAATTCGTGCAGTATTTGGAGGATTTTTCAAAACTAACTGCTTACCATCAGCATAGTAAGTTAATTTCTTGATGAAATAGAGGTATTCTTTTTTGAAGCGTTTAACGATTTTTGGGGGAACATCTTCATATGAGCAGAATTTTGCATAATAGCGTCTTCTCCTTGGAAATTGCAATCCATTATAAATTGAATAAGGCATCATATTGGCCATCGCAAATTCCTCCTCAGATGGAGCGTCAACTCTGAGCTTGAAATTATCCATATGACGTTTCTTAGGCATTGTATCAGCTATAATTTTAGAGAAAAATTTGTGATTACCTAGAAAAACATAGGGCATAAAAGTATGAAGATTAGAAGCATAAGAAAATCGTTTATTGGTTGTGATTAAGGAATGTAAATGCGAAGTTCCTGAACGCCAGTGTCCTAAGATGAAAATTGGTGGCTTTTCTATTTTGGTTTTCTTGATTTTCCTATGATAAAGGATATAATCATACAATCTGAAAGGAGTAAACAAAAGTATGATAAGATTAGCAAAAAGTGCTCTTGGAAGGAATTTCCAACTAATTTCAAATTTGTTCTGACACAACAATGTGAACCAATTGCTAAAACTAGCTCCTGTAATGGTCTGCTCTGTAAGTTTAGGTTTATCCATTTTTCTATTACCACTTGTAATGTTGTTAGTTAGAAATCGATAAATTGGTAATAGATAGGAATAATAACTTCCATAGATTGTTGGATAATTTGCTATATATTGCTTTGCTTATTATTAAAATTAATTATAATAGTTATCCCTTTAGTAATTAGAAAATCAATAGTATTTTTATTTAGAAATTCTATTAATTTCTGGTTTTCTTATTTATGAATTTATTAAAAGTTGGTAAAATTAGAAATGCAACTAATATAACATATATGTAAAATCTAGATTGATTGGTATAATCAGGAAATGGTGAACATCCAACACCAGTGTCAAAATAACATGCAAAGATATGATATGCTAAATCTGGATCATAGTAATAATCTATGATATTAGGATTGCACCAAGTAGTCATTGCAGCAGGGATTGGCCAATCAGAAATAGTAAAAAGTCCTCCATGTATAACAGTATTTATTTCGTCTCTATTTATAGCATAAGAAATAGCCTTTCGCACAGCTAATCCAATAGTTATATTTGGATCATAATAAGTAGGTTCATTACAACCTAGAAATTCGCTATTTGGTCGCATATTATAAATAAGCACCCAAAGATCATTGTTTAGTTTTGATTGGACATTATAAATTTGTCTTGTTTTATAACTATCAAGCTTAAATCTATATGAAGTAAAATCAATGTTATTTAGAATATCAATTGATCCTTTCTCAAATTCTGAAAAAGCTAGTTGATCATTAGTGTAATGTAAAATATTAAGCTGATTTAGTCCCCCCTCAAATGTACCAAAACGATTGATCCAATCTAACGATGGATCTGAAGTTAATTCTTGATTTAATCTCCAACAATTTTCATTTAATGTTAGAAGTGATTGAATGTTTGGAATACTAGTAGCTATTTGAAAGAGCCCTGTACCAAAACAATGGGTAGCAAAAACCGCCCATGATTCATGTGATATATCTGGAGTTTGTAGATCTGCTAATTGTGTTTGATTTAAAAAGTGCTCTGGTAAAATATTAACAGCTAGCATTTCTAAAACAGAAGCAAAAGGATTTGCTTCTGGAGTTGATTTATCATTATCGATGAAAATATCAATTGTGTATTGATCAACAATTTTCATATCATCTATCCATTCATATTCATGTTGAATATTTGACAAATGAGCCCAAGAATATAGCGTGAAGAATATATCTTCAGCGTCAAAAAATTCACTAGTAAACATATTTTCAGGGTCAAATTGCCACCTTATGCCCTCTCTACATTTGATTCTTAAGTGAGTGTCATTTAACAAAATTATTTCTTCAGCAAGATGAGGCCAATAACTACCATCAGGTTCAAACCAAATTAACGGATCTAATATAGCATTACTGACAAATTCTGATGCAGAATCATCTTGGAACAAAGGATTTAGATCAGCCCAAGGTTTATCAACTATAACAATTTCGTTATTATTTATCTGACCTTGATGTTGATACAACCAAGACATTTTTCCCCATGATTGTAATAACCCTTTTGTGAAATTATAACCTTGTAATTCAGACCAACAAACAGCATAACGTTTAGATGTAAAAAGAGGTTTCATCGGGCACAATTTATCCATAAAATATTGTTGCCAATCCCAGCAAGCTTGAATGTGTTCATTTGAATTATAAGGTAAAATACTGTTACATTTTTCTAAAAGCCATTCATTGATGCCAGTTTCTAATTTAGCATCATAATCCATTTCTATATTATAGCCCCAATAATTCAATGACCCATTTTCACCAAATAATTTTTGAAAATTAGTATTTAATGTGTTATATGATATTGGCATAAATACAAGATCACAATAAGCATATGGCTCAGATTCCAAAAGGAGAGATGTGGAAATAAAATCTATTTTTAAATCTATACCTATTCTAGCCAATTGTTGTTTAATTAAATTTAAATGATCTAAATAGAGTGGATTATTAAAAGTCTTAACTGTTAAAGTGAAGAAAGGATAAATGTTACATTTTATGTTACTTATTTGAAAAGCTCCATTATTAAAAAAACATAATGCAATAATTATTACAGACAAAGATATCCTTTTTACAAATACTTTATCCATATCCCTCAAAACCCATCAATCAACCAATACAATATAAACCATTTTGGTTTATATTAATTTTTTGTTAGTAATTTTTTATTTATTTTAAATTAGAAAGACAAATTGTATTTAAGAAACTCT
>JAEORJ010000092.1 GCA_016840945.1 Candidatus Gerdarchaeota archaeon | reverse complement strand
GAGTAATTAGAAAACTAAAAGAGGGATTTTTTTGACAGAAAAAATCGATTTAATAAAACCAACGATAACAGATATGATTTCTTTGGACAAGTCCTATAGAATGAAAATTTCACCAAATGGTGAAAAAATTGTATATTCAGTGAAAGTGCCAAATAGGAACAAAGACTACTATTATGAGACTTGTGATGTTTATGATATAAAGCAAAATGCTACTTACCAATTAACTCAAGCAATAAACGTTAATGATTTTTATTGGTTGAATAATAATATTTTTGCGATATTGAAAACCGATCCAGAGGACAAAGAAGCAAAACCTCAGATATACATTTATGAAAATCTAATTGGAGAACCTTGGAAAGTCACAGATCATAAAACAGGAGTGATAGGTTTCAAGCCGTTTAGTGATGGATTGCTTTTTTTAGCTAAAGATCCTGTTAAGGATGAAGCGAAAGAACGTACTAACGAATTTGGCAAAATTGTTCATTTTGAGCAAGAGGAAAGTAGTAAAGCTCTTTATTATCTCAATGTAGAAAAAATGAAAAACTACTTATCAAAAAGAAGAGATTTAACTGATGATGATGCAAATAAGCTTGTTCAACCAATTTTAGAAGTTAGTAAATTACTTGAAGAACCACTTTCAATAACCTCATTTATTTGTTCAAAACAAGGTGATGCTATTTATCTAAATTGCCGTCCTAGAGATGATTTGGTTTATTTAATGGATACTAGCAATTATCAAATAACTTTGGATGCCAATAAAGCACTTGAGGAATATATCAAATTAGAAGAAGAAAAGCAGAAGAAAAAAGAAACAACTGATACTGATAAAGAAAAAACTAAAGAGGATTTCTCATTTATTGGTAAAATCATTAAACTTGGATTACCTCAGAATGTCCAAATTGCTGATATATCACCAAATGGTGAGAAACTGTTAATTGGTTATAAAGAACGCGATCAGATGTTCTACACTCAGGATGATTTAGGCTTAATTAATATTAAGAAACACCAAGCAATTTTATCCGAAGAAACACTTTTTCAACAGATAGTAAAAATAACTGGTAATTTAGATAGAACCCCAATGAAAGTTATTTGGATTAAAAAAGGGATTTTTATTAGTCATATAGAGGGTACCAAATCGAGAATATTAAAACTAACAGAAAAAGGTGAAATCACCAACCTGAATTTTGGTAAAATTACCCCTCATTTTGATTTTGAAATCTCTGAGAATGGTTATTTGATTTTCTATGGATATAGTGGAAACAAGCGAATTGAAATCTATCTTACTTCTGAAATTACTGATGACAAAATAGATATTAAACAAATAACTAATTTTAGCGAAAAAATCAAAGAATGGCAAATTCCACCTGTTGAAACGATTAGATGGAAAAGTAAAGATGGAACAGAAATTGAAGGAGTGCTAAGAAAACCCATTGATTTTGATTCCAATAAAAAATATCCATTGGTTTTTATCGTTCATGGTGGTCCCACTTGGTTTAGTGCAGAGAACATTCTGGAAAATCCTGATTTCTTTATTTATCCTGGAGTGCAATTCGCTAATAAAGGCATGCTTGTTTTATATCCAAATTATCGTGGATCAATTGGACGTGGTCAAGCATTTTTAGAGTTAAACAAGGATAATCTTGGTGTTGGTGATCTCTGGGATCTTGAAGGGGCTATCGATTATTTAGATAAACAAGGATTTCTTGATAGAAATCGCATTGGTTGCATGGGTTGGAGTCAAGGAGGATATATTTCTTCATTCGTTGCTTTTCATTCTAAACAATTCAAAGCTGTATCTGTAGGAGCAGGAGTTTCAGATTGGTATACCTATCATATTAGCAATGATATACCTGATTTTACTACCCATTATTTATCTGGTTCACCCTTTAGAGATAGAACCTTATATGAAAAAACTTCCCCAATAAGTAAAGTCAAAGATGCACAAACACCGATGCTTATACAACATGGAGAAGTCGATCAAAGAGTTCCTATTAGTAATGCAAAAGAACTCTATCGTGGTTTAAAAGAGATGAAAGTTCCCGTTGAATTGGTCATTTTTCCAGGCATGGGTCATGGAATAAATAAACCCAGAGAACATAGAGCAATCATGTATCAAAATCTAAATTGGTTCAATCATTACTTACTTGGAGAAAAATTAGATTTAATGCAGAAAGAGTAATTCTTTCACCTCCTTTTTTCTTCTATTAAGAGTATTAATAAAAAGAAGATAATAATTTCTATTACTTCAAACCTTTTTTAACTAGAGACTTAAAATAGAAGCCTTCTTAAGATGTTCAGGTGAAAGGTCAATATCAGCTTCTCCTTTCATAGAGGTATGTATCCCACCTGATGCTACTAATATATCATTAAAAGGGTAACATTTCTACAGATTGAAATATGTCCTTCAAAATAATTTATGGTCATTCTGTATAAAGTAATGATTAGGTAGAAGCAGGAGGTAAAAGTCCAGGTAAGAATGAATAGAAATCTCCTATGCTTCTAGCATTTGTAGAAGAATTCATTATCTATAATATAATTGTTTGAAATTTTCTTTTTAAAACTAGGTAATATTATCAGCAAAGATTTTTAAAAAAATCTTTAGAAAATACAAAAAAAAATCAGATATTTTCTGACAAAAAATACTAGCTGTTAAAAATTCCGAAAATCATTAATGAATTTCACTAAATTATTAACTGCTGATTCGAGAACTTTTTCACCTGATTCTTTACTAATGTTTTTCAAAGAACCTACAATTCCATAAGGAGCGAATTCAGTGAGATGTGCAGGCAAGGATATATTATCAAGATGTAATCCCCAAACTGTTGGGGGTACAGGAACATTTGCTAGCTCTTCCTCTTTTACTACAGTTGGATTAATAGCGAGATTCAGGGATGTTTCAATTGCTTCTGCATGTACATCTTTAGTATCAGGGAAAAGTTTTGAAACTAATTTAAAATCAAAGAATACTAATACATCAGGAGTGGCAATTCGAATATTTTCATCATAGAAAATCTCATTCGCTATTTGTGTTAAAAAGGCACTATTCCCACCATGACCATTTATTACTATTATTTTAGTAAAACCATGGTGTAGAATACTAGAGATATATTGTTTCATAAATTCCATATATACAGTAGGTCTTACCCATAAGGAACCAGTAAATTCTTTATGATGCTCAGATACACCAATAGGGATAGTTGGGGCACAGATAATGTTAGCTTTTTTGCTTGCTTCTCTAGCGATATATTGAGCAGCAATAAAATCCGTTCCTAGGGGATTTGCTGGACCATGTTGTTCGGTAGAACCAACAGGGATAATTATAACGCAATCTTTTTTCAGGTATTCTTTAACCTCGTTTGTTGTCATATTTTCTAAAAGCATAATTTAATCCCATCTTTTATCTAAAGGATTGTTTGTATTAATAAAAGAAATAGCACAAATCTTGTATAATTAGAAATTAATAGAAAAGAGAATTAATTAGTTTATAGATCAAGCTCAAATTCTATCTCCTCAGGTTCACCATCATCTTGAATACGGAGAATATTACCATTTTCTTTAAAACCTAAACTTTCAATTAAATTTCTCATAGCAATATTACCTACAATAATACTTGTCCTAGCTGTTTTTAATCTACCATCTTTACGTAAGATATCTAGTACCAATTCCATTGCTTTCCTACCGTAGCCTTTTCCCTGATACTGAGAATCAATCATTAATCGCCAAATATCATAATCTTCAAGATCATAAGCAATTAATCCTACTGGCACATCATCAAGATATATTCCTTTAGCAATTTTTTCTTCTTTGAATTGCATTTGAGCAATAGTATACAAATTTGATGCTACAAAATTCTTTTGTTCTTCGGTTACTTGTAAAGAAATTAATTTCTCGAAATTTCCACGAGTGTTTTCTTTAAGTGTAATTGACAATGTATTAACTCTACATATAAGTAAGTCATTCTTGTTTTTAGTTTTTCTAAATCTAAAAAACGATAATATGAAATTAGGTAGTTTCTTCTGGTATTTTAGGTAATTCGGTTTCTACTGTTATTCCTTCATAGAATCTTTATCTAATTCTAATGCCATTGTTTCTAATTGACCTTGTTTACGACCTAGTAAGAATCCTGCTACTAATATAGCCATTACACCGAAAATAATAAGATATATGGAATAAATTTTGGGAGAAGTTTTCAAATAAATACCATAATACAAAATGATAGGGGCAATTTGTTGTGGTATAAGACTTATTGGATAAACTTTACTAGCATCGCCATGTTTGAAAGCATCTTGAACATGACCAATACCTACAATATTAATAACCGCAATAATTATGAGAGAAATGATGAACAAGATAATATTTAACTTTGTAAAAATCCCATTTACAAATTGTCTAAATATGAAGATGAATGGCTGCATCCAAGCATTAGCCAATGCAAATGGAAATCCTGCACCTAAAGCAAGAAAAATTGTTTTACCTTTAATCAATCTTTTTCCTAATTGTCTACTTGCTATCCAAAGAATGAATAAAATTGCTGTGTAAATTGCTAACCTTATTACAAAATCAATATCAGTCAAATTAATCATATCATCATCAGTAATTTCCAATGCACTTAAGCCTACTAATGCGATCCCTGCTATTATTAAAAAAATACCAAAATATTCTATCAACTTCAATTTTTCTTTGAGTAATTTGACTGCACCGATAGTCAATACAATCATTCCAGCTGCCATTAAGCCAGGAATTAATGCTCCACCAATGAACATTTGAGCAAGTGAAAGCAAAGCACCACTGGCACCTAGTATCAATATTAAACCTATCATCCATGAAGGGCTTTTGAATAATTTCTTGTAGAATCCTTTTTCTCGCTCTTCCTTAGGTATTTTATTAATAGCAAATTTTTGTAGAAGAACACCAGTATTGTTAGCAATTCCTCCTGTAAGTGCTAGAATTATTCCAAGGATGAGCGTGTTTGACAATTTCTTCTTCTCTTTTTTGTTGTCAAAACGATTGTTTTCAAAATAAAAAGAATTTTGCTAGAAAATAAATTAGCCTTTTCTCTTCAAAACAAAGAAAAACAGGATATTTCAATTGAATTTTATGTTACATATTTAATTCAAAAGGTTTAAAGAAAAATCGATTTTTAATTATTATTGGAAAATAATATGACTCAACAATTTTCAGATTCATTTTCTTATGAGGGACATCAATTAGAGATTGTAGGTATTTCTGGTGAAAAACTCACTACTCCTATAGAATTTGGTATTAAAACTAGACCAGCATCAACTGGTTGTTGGAGAGGGTACGTTATGAG
>JAEORJ010000091.1 GCA_016840945.1 Candidatus Gerdarchaeota archaeon | reverse complement strand
GTAGTTGTTAAAGCAGCAGTTATCCAAAAAACAGGTTGGTCTAAAGGTGTACCGGGTAATATATTCGCTACGATAATTGCTACTGGTACATTGGAAAAGATTTGTGATGCACCAAATAAGATTAACACAAACAAACAAAATGTAGGAATATTTGCTTCTACCCCGGTAATATACGGTAAGATAGAATCTTGAAAGATCGATGAATTTGTTACAGAATCAATTACGATGAACATTCCTCCAAAGAATAATAAAACACCCCAATCAAGTCTAGCTAATATTTCTCTTCTTTCATTTCTAACAAAAAGGAATAATCCACTGACAATTAGAATGATATAAGCCATCGGGAAATTGACAAAAGTGGTTATTATCATTCCAATAAGAATTAATCCTAAGGAAACTAAAGCGGGGATAGTTAATTTTTCATATTCATGTTTATCTAAAATAAAGGGTATTTCGCTATACCTTTCTTTACAAAAATCCTTGCGATAAAATAGTCGGGTTAATAGATAACATCCCAAGAGGCTAATCGTAGTTGGTCCTAACGTCCATAGAAAGAAATTTAGAAAACCAATACCACCTACCTGAGCTAAAATAAAATTCTGAGGATTCCCAGTAGGTAAAAGTGCTGAACCAAATGTTAATGAAAGTGCTACGGTGATTACTAGTGGTTTCGATTCAACATTTACCTGTTTAGCAAAAGTGATCAAAAGAATAGGTGCTATGATTGCTACAGTATCGTTGACCAAAACTGATGCTGCTAAACCAAATCCTAACAAGATCCAAAGTAACATTGCTCGACCAGTTTTAGCTTTATTTAATAGTAGTTTAGCTCCTTTCTGTAAAGCACCGCTCATCTCAAGAGCTGTAACAATAACAAACATACCAAAAAGAAAAATGAAAACATCTGCTTGTGACCCAAGAACATAAATTGCTCTTTCAAAGCCATCGGGAAGGGCAAAAACAATAATAATGGCTGCGATCAGAAAAGCAGTCCATGCAGGAATTTCTAATTTACCAATCCTTCTGAAAATAACTGCCAAAATAACAAGGAATAATAAAATCCAAGGAAGAATACTTGTGAAAGTAACCAACTAATTATCGCCCTGCATTTTTTAATGATTTTAGTTTTATAATCATAATTACTTATTCAAGTTCTTTTCTATCTAAATATTGTAAAATTTGAAGATTGATGATATATTTTGGTTTTATATTAATCATAGATTCAACATCAGGAAAATCTTGGAATTTCTTGGTAAATTCTTTCATTAATTTTCTCAATCCTTCTTTGATAAATTCTGCTTGGTCTTCACCCGTAATGAAATATGTTAAATAAGGAGTTATTATTTTTTGATCATTGATCTTATAAGAAATATCCTCAAACTCATTCATTGATATGTTGTGAAAAGGATATTTCTCTTGAATCAATTTAATCTGGTCTGTGAAAATATTAGCATAAATGTGATTAACAATACCAAACATTCTATGAATTTCTATGATAAAATCAGATTTTTCTTCCTCAGTTCCACTTGAAAATTTTTCTTTGTCTAGAGTATACATTAATCTCTTAATATTATCACTAAGACGATAATATTTCGTTTTACCAGTCGGATTCATGAATACATCCAATACATTGTTTTCAACTAATTTTTTCAAATGGTGGGCTATAGTGCTTCTTGATTTTCCAGTATTCTCTACAATAGTATCAGCAGTAGCTTCGCCATTTAGAATTATGTCTGAAACAATCTTTGACCTGATTGGATCAAGCAACAATTCAATAGATTCATCTTCTATTTCGGTGCCCTCATCTGATGAAATAGTTTTGAAAAATTTCGTGCTTTTCATACATTTCTCTATATTTTGCAAATATTTAAATATGTCGATGGAATAATTATATTTCGATACAATCGAAACATTATCACTAAATAGAAATATCTCTTTTATTGGGTGTAACAAATGGAAAGTAAAACAATAATAACTGAACGATTTGATCCATTGACTGCTAATCGAGATGAATGGACACGATATCATGAATTTAGAAAATTAAAACAAATAGAGGAAAATCCAAATGATCCTATCTCTAGTGATGAGTCTTGTGAAAATTCCATTAAAGCTAATATGCATTATCCTGAAGCGGACATTCAATTATATAATATACTCGATACACGAACCAATAAGCAAATTGGAGAAGTTGAACAAGCTGCAATAACAGAGCAATCGCCTTCTTATGAGGCAGCAAAACATCTTATACAATTTTCAATTTATCTTTTACCAGAATATCGCCGTCAAGGATTGGGTTCTGAACTTCTTAAAATGCTAACAACTGAAGCTATGAACAGAAAAAAATCACTTTTAATTACAACATCAACATCCAGCTCTGGCAAATCTTTTCTCGAGAAAATTGGTGCTCAAATAGCTTTGGCTGGTGTGGAGAATAGATTGTTTTTAGATGAAGTAGATTGGCTTATGCTTGATCAATGGATTCAAGAAGGTGGAAAAAGATCGCCCAATTCAAAATTGGAAGTATATACCACAATCCCAGACGATTTAATTGAAGATTATTGCAATGCATATACCGAGGTAGTAAATCAACAACCATTGGGTGAATTAGATGTAGGCAAAATAATAACCACACCAGAAATTTACCGCGAACAAGAAAAAATGTTTGTTGAAATGGGTAGAATTTGGTTAACTATGATTTGCAAAGAAGCAGATGGTAGTATCTCAGGACTAACAGAAGTACGATATAATCCTGCTAGAGAAACAATAATCTCACAACTTATGACTGGTGTAATGGCATCTTATAGAGGTCGAGGAATTGGTAAATGGTTGAAAGCTGCAATGCTTCAAAAAATCCGTGAAGAATTTCCAAAAGTAAAAATAATTACCACTGGTAACGCCAATAATAATGCCCCAATGCTTTCAATTAATAATCGCTTGGGCTTCAAGGTTCATAAAGAAACTCTTAATGCACAAATTTCTGTCGAAAAGTTAGCTAGCTACTTTGGTCTCAAATAAATAACTTATTTAATACAATATCCTTTTCTCAATAATACTTGAGAAAAGATTTTTTCTTTTTTCGACCAAGTGGTGATTTTATGAAAAGCAAATCGTTTAAAATTACTCTAAATCCTACCTATACAAATGTCAATGAAATTGATGAAGCTATAAACAATTGGTTCAAAACTAATCCTGACTATCGTTTTGTTACTGCCACTCAATCAAGCATTGGTGCTAGATCAGTGATACTAACAATCTTCTATGAAGAATAAAAATAAGAATTTTGATTGCTTTCTCCAAGTCTCATCTATTGGCATTGTTAAATGACTTGGATTTTTATTTACTTCATTGACAAGAATTTTTACCGTTGCTAACTTTTACTATTCGAATTACACTGTTATCATCATTTAGAAGCTCTGGACAACAAGAATCAACAAATAAGGCAATTTTTAATATCCGTTTAGTTATTATTGGAAGCGTTTCATTTCCTTTATCTGTTAGCATATAGGTTCTAATACGTTGGTCTTCTCTATCCTCTTTTTGAGTAGTTTCGAATATTAGCTCTTTTTTCTCCATTGATTGTAAAATCTTGTACGTTGCTCCAGCTGAAGGTGTCCAATTTAAACCCAGGTTAT
>JAEORJ010000090.1 GCA_016840945.1 Candidatus Gerdarchaeota archaeon | reverse complement strand
GTATTGATGATTTTAATTGGCTCACAGATAAACAAGGAATTAACTTTGGAGGGCATGGTTTGTTTCTAACACCTCGAGACATGGCGAAATTAGGTTTTCTATATATCAACAATGGGATATGGGATGGAACACAAATCGTTTCTGCAGAATGGATTCAAAACATAACACAAACTTCTTGGACTTTTAGTGGTTCGTGGGGGTATGGTCAGCAATGGTGGACACATCCTAGTTTGCATGGATATTCTGCTAGAGGGAGATATGGTCAAACAATAATTGTTCTACCTGAGGTAGAGCTAATACTTGTTTTCACTGCAGCACTTTCAGATGCTGATCCCGATCCTTATTTTACGATTATTGATAATTACATTTTCCCATCTCTATTGAATCAAAGACCCTATATTTATACTATCATTTTCGTACCTTCAACAATTGCATTAGCTAGTGCAATTACAATAGTAATTTGGTTAAGCATCAAAAAGAAAAGGATTCATACTTAATAGTATGGTTTCTTTTTTAATCGAAAATCCAGATTAAAAGGAAAAAAGGAAGCAAAAATTTGCTTCACATAAAAATAAAACTTCTGGAACCAATTAGTGCTGCTTCATTAGCAGGCATAGCAATGAGTGTGCCAATAGCTGACATGAAATAAATCATTGCTAAGATAAAAATTAGTATACCAACAATTAAGCTAACTCTACGGAAATTAATATTATCAAACGAAGTAGCAAAACCCATTAAGACACCAGAAAGTGCAAGGGTGATAATGGTATTGTTCAAATTTGTAATTATAGTATCCATTTTGTCCGCTAGAGAAAGATAACCATCCCTATAAATAGCTATATAGGTTAGAGATAAATTCTCAAGAGTCAGTGAAAGCTCTTCACCATAACCTTCAATGTAATCTAGTAATTTTGTTGCTTGTAAATCTTCTAATGCTGATAAATCATTGTATAAATGATAAGTCCATTTTTCTATATTTATAATCGGTATATATAATGGTTTAATAGCTATTGCGAATGCGTTTTCAATATAACTAATGATTTCTGGATTTATAATTCCAACATCACTAACCCATTCAAACCAAACATTAGTAATTAAATAATTTTCAAAACCAAAATATGAAAAATTATTAGCTAAATTCGCTTCTAGATACATAGTGGAAAATCTAAACACAGTAGAATCATTAACAATTGAAATTATTGATTGTATTAACAGTACAAAGTCCATTTTAATCTCATCAAATTGCAGCTGACTATATGTTGCTGGATGAGTGGTATTATATTCTAACATCGAATAATACTTGTTATTAAGATAATATAAATCACTCAAATACGAAAAAGTCACATCATATTTAGTAGTGTCTTCTTGAAGAATTGTTTGGATATCATTATCAGCTATTGTGGCCATATTATCAAAAAAATCAGCTGTTTTAGTAAAACGTTTTGATTCATCAAGTAATGAACTACTCATAATTACTAAAATTCCTATAGAAAGGGATGTAATAAGGATAATAAAAATTAGAACCATTATTGTGTAAGGCTTTGGTTTTTCTTTACTCATTTCGTTCTCTTCCAGTAATTTTTAGCTAAATCACTTTTTCTACATCAAATAATTAATATTTTGTAGAAAAAATATAAAAAAAAGTAATATTTCATACTAATGAATAGAAAAAGACTAGAAAAAAGATTTAGTCAAAAAAAAAGTTTTAACGTAATTTAAGGATAGAAATTTTCCTAGATTCTAAGGATAATTTAAATGTATAAATTTCTTAACAGTATTAGTTGTTGGCATTGAATGAGAAAGAATTGTTAACCAATAAAATAAATAATTTATTTGAAAAGTGGTATAACAAAAAGACACCAGGCTGTAGTTTAGGTGTAATAAGAAATGGTAAATTTCTAATCAAGAAAAACTATGGATTAAGAAATCTAGATACCAAAGAATTAATTACATCTGAGACTATTTTTGAGATTGCTTCAGTTAGCAAACAATTCACAGCTGCTTGTATAGCTTTACTTCTTTTAAGAGGAAAACTATCATTAAATGATTCTTTGAATGATATATTACCTGAATTAAAATTCGATCACACTGTTAAGATTAGTCATCTCATTCATCATGAAAGTGGGATTAAAGATTATCAATATAGCTTATTAATG
>JAEORJ010000089.1 GCA_016840945.1 Candidatus Gerdarchaeota archaeon | reverse complement strand
TAATCCCTATTGGGACATTGGGAGTATTTTAATCCCTTTTTATTTTTAAATCAACACAGATTTTATTTCTAAAATGGAGTTAACAACCTTTTTAATTTTTTAATTAAAATAGTAATTTGAGGTGTTTTATTTTGGGTAAAGTGAATGTTGCAGCTGTTGTAATATTATCAATATTATTAGCAGCCAGTTTGGTTTTTACAATTATTGGGTTAACAGTAATAGTGGGTGGATGCGGATTAGGAATAATTTATTTTATTCCAGGATTAGTTCTAACTATTGTATTTAGCATTTTATTAGCAGTAATAATAGTTCGTGGAAAAAAGAAAGGAAAAGAAATACCAGTAGTTAGCGAACCAATTGAAAAACCAATTACAGATTATTAAAATCTATTCTAACATTTAACAAATTACATTGAGGATATAGTATGAAAAAAGAGAAAATCCTCAGAATAAGCCATTACGGTATAATTTTAGGGATTTTTTTGTTTGTAATTCTTATCAGTTTATCAATGTACTTTTATGCTGGTGGTACTTGGATTGATCCAAATACTGAAAGATATATTCTATCGAAAAATCTTTTCAGTGATTTAGGCAGAAGAACAACTTTTCTTGGGGCATCAAATATTATTTCCAGTGTTCTTTTTTCAACAGCTATTGTTATAATTGGTTTATCAGGGGTGGTTTTCTTTCTTATATTGGTTCCACATTTTACTTATGATAAAGTGACAAAAGGATTTAATTTAGCTGGTTCAATATTTGGTGTTTTAGGAGCATTAGTTATTACTTCAATAGCTTTTGTTCCCATTGATATTTGGGAAGGCACTCATTTAATTTTAATTGTAACATTATTTACATTATTAATAGCATCTGCTGCTTTGTACTCGATTGCGATAATCTTCCAACCAAATTATCCCAATTTTTATGGTTGGGTATTCTTGACATTTATGGTGTGTTTAATTTGCTTTTTTATTCTAATTAATTATCAATATTTTGAAGTTTTTCTAGAACATCTTACTATGAGAGCTATTAGTCAAGAAGCAGTTGTATGTGTAGGACTAGTTACTTTCCTTATTCAAACTATTGGGTTGCTAAGACAAACAAATAAAGAAATGAAAAATTAAGGATGGTATCATCCTTTTTTCTCTTTAATCCAATCAGGTTTCTTATCATTTATTAGAAGAACAATTTCTTGGATAACAGAAATAACTTCAGCAATTTTCTTATAACTTATCCAAGTTAAATCATCCGTTTTATCATGATAAATAGATTTTACACCATGAGAATCAAAAGCCAAAATAGGCAAACCCTTCCAGAGGTAAGATGAGTGATCGCTCTCATACCACAGAGAAACCCAAGCCATACCAGTATACTTCTTAATAATTTCATCAAGTTTCTCTTTAAATATAATAGATGATCCTGATTGACATATTTTATTTGTTCCTAATCTCTGACCTATTCCATCCACATTAATAACTAAAAGGGTGCTATCCTTTACTCTATCTATCTTATTGGCATGAATTTCACTACCATGTAAATCTATCACATATTCATGAGAATTTACTGAAGCAAATTCAATATTACATTTCAAATCCATTTTGGATAATAATGAAGCTAGAGTAAGTAGAGTGGTTGTTCCAGAAGCATTATCAAACGCACCTGGAGTGTTTATTTTTGTATCAAAATGAGCAACTAAAACAAGCCTATTTTCACTATTGTTATCTTTAATTCCAATTACATTATGAGCAATATCATCTTTGCTAATTGCGGAAATCTTCATTTGAATTTCTTTGTCAATATTATCCAATAATATTAAACCAATTTCAGCTGGTACAGTAAAAGAGGGTATACTGATATCATCATTTATTATTGGAAAATATCGACCAATCTCGGGATAGACTGTAATTATACCCACTGGTTGTTTTTCATTGAGTGTCTGGATAATTTTTTTATCTCTCTCAGGTTGATAACTTTTATTTTTAAAAATAAATTCATTACGTGAAAGATCACCATAAAAAAGAACTATTTTCCCTTTAATGTCAGCTTCTATTAATTCTGCCAAAGTTGAAACAGGAAGCATTAGTGCAGAGATATCACATGAAGGTGAGAAAACATTAGCACAACCATCTAGAATTTTACCATCAAGAATTAATTGTTCTAAATCAACGTTCCATGAAATAGATTTAACTTCTTGTAGTTCAGTAATAAAACCTTCATTTCTATAATGATTTTCAATATATTTAGCAGCTTGTTTATTTTCTTTTGTACCCACTCTTCGATTTTGAATCGTTTTGCAAAGAAAATTCATATGTTTTTCTACAGTTTTTTCTAGATTCATTTCTACATATCACTTTAAGACGTTTATAGGTTTGATATCTCTAATCCTATTTAACGATAAGAACTATTTTTGAGAATATTTTTGTAAGGAAATTATTATTAACTTTATCCCAATAGAAGTACTATTTATTTACCAATTTTTGAAGGATTTATATGTCAAATAAAGATCACAATATAGAAAAAGAATTGAATAAAATAAACGATGTTGAAGAATTAAACAATTTAGGCATCAGATTTGGGTCGCAAGGATTATATGATAAAGCTCTAGAAGCTTTCGAACGAATTTTAGAAATCGATCCTTCAAATGCTATTGCCTTAAGTAATATAGGACTAGTTAATGATCTTCAAGGTAATATTGAGAAAGCAATAGAATTTTTTCTAAAATCCTTGGAGATTAATGATCAGTTAATTGCTACTCTAAGTAATATAGCGTCAATATATAGCCGAATTGGGAACTACAATGAGGCCATTGTTTTCTGGGAAAAATTACTAAAACAAACTCCAGGAGATTCAGAAGTATATTCAGCAATAGGTGCTGCTTATTATGAACTGGGAAATTATGATTTAGCTTTTGAGTGTTGTAATATTGCTATTGATTTAAATCCATATTTAACTGAAGCAAAAAATACTATTGCGGGAATTTATTTAGTAAGAAATGAATTTGATCAAGCAATTGCTATTTCAGAGGAGATTCTTGAAGAAAAACCAGAAGATTTTATCGTTATGTCAAATTTAGGACTAGTCTATTTTGAAAAGAGAGATATCGAAAAAGCAATTGAACTGCAAGAAAAAGCTCTAGCAATAGAACCAACATATTACATAGCCTATAATAATCTCGGTTGGATTTATCATCAACAGGGAGATTTGAAGAAAGCTATTGAATATTATGAAGAAGCTTTGAAAATAAATCCCAACTTTGAAACTGCGCAAGTAAACTTGGAAGATGTACAAAAAGAATTAGAAAAAAATCAAAAATGAGAAGAAAAGAGATACAGCTATTTGATAAAGGGAATGTGAAATTTGACTTTAGTAACAATGCTTTGTTTAAATCATGAATTGTATTTTCCTATAACTTGGACAAGTGATATTTTGGGTGAAAGCAGATTTGATATTTGTCAAAATGCTAATCATAAAATGTTTAGATTCTATGGGGGAACAAATAAATCATATCACTTCGCTTGGATATATCCTTTTGATCAAATAGACGTGATTGAAAATAGATTAAAAAAGGAAATAGCTAAAAATCCAGATTTTTCAGAAATGGATGAATTTAGTTATTTTATTAGTAATTGGAAATACATAATAAAAGAAGGCTTTTATCCCGAGCATTTTATTAAAACACCTAAAAAGGCATATGAAAACAATTTACTAAAAAGAACATCAAAAATTAGCAGCTATTCATTAGAAAAATATAGTGAATTGCTAACTCTAGAAAAAGAACCATATTCTCCAGAACCAGAGTTGGGCGATAAGAATTTTGGTGAAATAATTCAGAAATTTGTATTAGAAGCTAAAAATAGATCATCAATAATTGATGATTGTAAAAATATTGATAGAAAATATGAAGAGGATTTCTTTAATTTAATTAAGGATTACTTGAAATCAGAGATACAGGAACAAAAATGGCTGGCTGTAAAAGCTTTAACTAGTTATGCCATATCTAAGGTAAAGAATCAAGATAAATTCTATGAAATAATTCATACTTGTTTAGAAGATAAAAAATATCTTATTAGGGATGAGATAGGTGGGTTAATGTACAATTATTCATTTTATTACCCACTAGAATCAATAAATTTAATCAATAACCTAATTGATTCACCAAATATTAATTTGAAACTTTATGGTATATTATTCACGAAAAATTTCCATTCGTTTTTCAATAATAAAGAAAGCAATCAAGAAAGTACAGGAAAAATTTTCTCTTTTAATAAAGAGAATTCTAATATTTTTATTTCATTATTCGAGAAAGCATTAGATGCTCAAAATGATTTTCTTCAAATATTACTTGAAAAAAAATCTTTTTGGCAACAAAATAAAAAATGGTTTCTAAATAAAACTGATAATTTCAATGATTTAAGAATAGATGAAAAACTAGTGGAATATGAACGACTATTAAATTGTTTCACTCTTGCATTTGAGCCATTAAATGATTTTTCTTATTTCTAATTAAATACGAATATTTCTATACTTTTAGTGAGCTATTTTTCTAATTTCGATAATAATTCCTCTATGTCAATATTTTCAGGATCACATTCAAGCATTTTGGTAAAATATGATTTGGCATCATTTTCTTTACCAAGAGCAATTAATTCTTTACCAAATTTTACTAAAATAGAAGTGAATTTTTTATCAACAATAATTATTTTTTCGATAAAATCTAGAACTTGTTTGAATTCCTGAAGTGTATATAATATCCTTACTAAACTCAAAATTGCCATATAATAATAATCAAACCTATTTTCCTGTTGAGTAAATTCTTTTAGGAATTGGGTTGGTTTGAAATCAATTTTCTTTGCTGGAATACCACGATAATTTAACTCACTATTTTTTAATGTAAGTGCTTCTCCATCAACAGTAAAAAATAAATTATTTTTATGATGATGTAATTTTAGCTTACCTCTAAAAACCAAATAAAGATAACCATTATCTAATCCAAGTGCTAAATAATTAGGTCTTGATTCATCCTCAAAAAGATAAATTCCTAAATATTCTTGCCATTCTAATTGATTTGGACCATATTCATCGTTTGGACCAATATTGAATTTAGCTTTGTATGGAAAGGCTATATTATCCACATAAAATAAATTAGGTTTGCCATCAGCTGTTAGTTCAAAAGTATATCTAATACCTTCTTGTGTTAAAAATTCGGTTGCTTTTTGAGGGAGAAGTTCAACTTGACTTCCATCCATCGTGTAAAGGAATAGTGCCTTTTTTTCATAAACAATCCTCAAAATTTGTGGTGCGAGATTTCCATTCGCACAATAAGTTCCTTCTAAACGTTTCAGTAATTTTGGAGTGAGTGATTTTGCTTCTAATTTTCGTAAATTACTAACCATTAATTCAAGTGCTTTCTTAGCAATACTTCCCACTCGACTCTCTTTCATATTGTTGGATAAAACAACTACTCCTAATTTATGATCAGGCAACCATATCATATTTGTTTGATAACCATATCCCCCTCCAGCATGCCCATAGACCTTTTCATTATCTATTTTTTCTACCGCATATAGACCTAAACCATAACCAAATTCCTTTGTGGGATAAAATTGTGGTTTGTACATTTCTTCAAATAAATCTGGATGTATCAGTTGTTTATTCCCTATTTTACCTTTATTCAAATGGAAAGAAATAAATTTGGCAACATCTGAAACTGAAATAAATAAACCTCCAGCACCTAACATTGGTATTTGCACCTGAGGATAAACGTAATCCCCATCAAATCCTTTTGCAAATGGTTTTTTTAATGCTTCATTAATATCATAAGTTGCACTAGTTAATTTTAATGGTTTGAATAGCTCGTCAGTCATCACTTCAGGGAATGTCTTATTATGTATCAATCCCATAATATACGCTACCAAATCATATCCAAGATTTGAATAAGATAATTCTGAACCAACAGGTGATTTCAACCAACCTTTACTTATACTCATAATATGTTCTTCAAAAGTGCAAGGTGAATAATCATAATTATTTCCAACAAGTGTTTCATGAGTAAAACCAGCTCTATGACTTAGCATTCTTCTGAAGGTGATTTTTGCTATTTCTTCCTTTATATCACCAAAGTTAGTGTTTATAGTAAATTTAGGATAAAATTTCTGTATATTGTCATCAAGACTAATAAGTTCCTTACTAGCCATAATCATAAAAGCAGTTGAAGTAAAACTTTTACCCATTGATTGAATACTAAATAAAGTATTAGCAGTAACAGGTTCTTTTCTTGAGTGATCAGTATATCCAAAACCTTCAGCCCAAATCACTTCACTATCAAAGACCAATGCAATAGAAAGACCTATTGTATCTTCTCTTTGATGAATTAATCCTTCAATATAGTTTGTAAGCTCTTCCATGACTTGATTATGTTCAGTTTTAGATTTACTCATATTTATCCCAAATTATAACACTTAAGAATAATTAATTGTTTTTTGGTTCATAATTGATGTTTAGAATAAATTTTATTGAAAATCATATAGGTAGTCTATAAAATAAAACCTTAAAAAATAATAGAATGAAGTTTTGTTTATAACAAAAGAAATTAATGAATTCCTTTTTGAAGCTGCAAGACAAAATATAGGAATTCTAAAAAACCACAATAAATAATCAAGTTTTTTATTAATTTTTTTAAATGAATTTCTAATTAATTATATGATGGAAATGACAAAATTTACAAAAATCATTTTCCTAATGATTATTATTTCCTCTGCTTGCTTCAATCATAAAACCACATTATCCAATTCGAATAATTCTTTTACTGAAATGAAAATAAAAACTCACTTTTCTTCTCCTATTAAAACAATTACAAGTGAAGAGATAGAAATAACTTCTGATGAGAATTTTGGTGATCAACAATTATTTTGGCTTACTTTACCCGATTGGATACAAATGAGAGCGACTCTTCTTGCAGAAGGTAATTATTGTTATATATATATGGCAAACGAAACAATTGAATTACTTGGTGAAAATGAATCTATCACTAAATGTGAAGATATTAGAGATGCGTTTGATGAAGATATTTATCCAAAAGCTTTAGAAGTAGCAGGACATCCAGATGGTATTTTAGGCGATATTGATGGGGATCCAAAGATTACTATTTTTCTAGCACCATTAGTAAGATATTTGGGATCAGCCACTTTAGGATATATTCATCTTGAAAATGAAGATCCCGGTTTCCCTTACACTAATCTACGGGAAATGGTTTATTGTGATTCAGAGAAAAACGCTTATGATATAATTTGCATAACAATTCATGAATTCAATCATTTAATTTATTATAAAAATGACTGGAATGATTGCGAATTTTTAACGGAAGGATTGGCATATTATGCTGTAGATTATGCAGGGTATAATTTCTATGCAGCAGAAGCAGTAGCAAATACATTCACCAATTATCCTGAAATTCCTTTGTTATATTTTTATAGAGATTATGATTATTATTGGGATGCAAGTTATGGGCAAGCTTATCTGTTTGTATCCTATTTGGCAGATCGTTTTGGCAACGAATTTACAAAAAAATTGGTATCTATACCAGAAGATGGGGCAGAAGCAATAGATGTTGCACTCGATTATTTTGATTATAATCTTACATTCAATGATATTTATTTGGATTGGATAACGGCTATTACATTAGACGATACTACCATTGATGATGGAATTTATGGTTATGAAACACTAGATTACAAAATGAAAACTTCATCACCGATCATAAATAATTATCCTTTAAACAAAACACATTATTTTTATGGATTTGATATAAAAACCATTTACAATATCCCAGATAATTTCACTTTCATTATAGATAATCCTTATCCCTTTACATTAGGAATTTCCATTGTTATCAATGATGATTCTAATTGGAATGTTTATCAAGAATTTTATTACGAAGATACAGATGAAATTAGAATATATATTGAAGGAGAAAATATAGAGGATCTATATATCATAACAAGCTTAATGTCAAGTGAAACACCAAATGAATTTGGTACCATTACTTCTCTTGATCAAGTTGAATCACAAATATTAAGTTATTATTATCTTGAAGGTAATGTTGTAAATACTAAACTATCAAAAATAACCTATTCAGTAATTTTCTTTATTCCAATTGCGCTAATTGTATTAATTAAAAGAAATCATAAAAGAGATAACTAAACTATGTTTTAATTTCTTTTTTTAATCTGAAAAAATAAATCATATGTAGCAATTTGGAATTGAGTGGAAAAATTCTTGATTTGAACTCTAACATAAGGAGAAAATCCTAGATTATATTTATTTATAAAAATAGGTCACTTTATGAAGTCTCAATTTGAGACTACCATTTGTGAGTTTCTTTTTTAAAAGTGATAAACTTAAGATTCTTGTGAATAAATTGTCTAAAAATCTAATTAAAAACTATAAACCTACAATAGATGATTTTATTAATTTACCAAAAGTTGCTAGTGGAATTTTAAATCCAATGGGTAATAAAATTGCTTACCTTTTAATTATTGATGATTTAAAGCAAAATAATATGATAATTAAATGTAATATTATTGATACTGAAACTAATCAAATTAAATCATTAACTGAAACTGGTATGTCTTTAAATCTAACTTGGTTAAATGATAATGATTTAGCATTAAGACGATTACAACCTTCGAGCTCAAATGGATTTCAAATTTTAGTTTATGAAAATCTTGAATCCAAAGGGATTCAAATTACTGATCATCCTGGAGGGATAAGTTATTTCAAAAAATTCAATAATGGTTTTATTTTTCTCGCTAAAGATAATAATAAAGTAAAAGAAATTAATGATTCTAAGTTTGGTAATTACATTCATTTTGAAGAAGAACCAAGCACCTCTGCTATTTATTATGTAGATTACAAAACTAAAATTTATGATAAAGAATCTGTAGCTGATTCAACTGAAATAAAAAGTAAGTTGAATACACCGGTAATAAATTTAACTGAGCTTTTTGATAGACCTTATAGTATTAAATCGTTCAAACTCTCAGAAAAAACTAATTCAATTTACTTGAATTGTAGCAGCAAAGATGACCTCTACTATGAAGAGGATACTTTTTGCTTTAAAATTGACCTCGATACAGAAACAATGATCAACGAATATCTTACTTCACCTGAGAAATTTAAATTAAGCAACTATGCAAAAATAAGTAAAATAAATCTGCCAAAAGGGGCAATAATTGAAGAGATTTCTCCAGATGGTAAGAAATTACTTATTTCATATAAAGAGCGAGAATTAAAACAATATATTTTATCAGATCTATTTTTGCTTGATATAACAAAAATAAATGATATAATGGACCAGAAGCAAATCAAAGATCAATTTATTTGTATAACAAGAAATTTTGATAGAAAACCTTTGAATATTGTATGGTCACAAGCAGGTATTTTTGTTAGTTATGCTAATGAAAGTGTTTATGAAATTGCTAAAATAAGTGAAACAGGTGAAGTGGAAAAATTAGATTTTGGTAGTATCTTCCCTAGATATTACTTTTCAGTAACAGATAGTGGAATTATTGCATTCAATGGTTTGTCAGATAAAACACAAAAAGAAATTTATTATGGGAAACCAAAAGGCAACACTAAATATCAACTAGTCAAATTAACTAACCATACTGATTATACCAATGATTGGGAATTTGGTTCAATTGAATCTATTAGATGGAAAAGTCGAGATGGATTAGAGATACAAGGAATTATAAGGAAACCAATTGATTTTAATCCAAATAAAAAATACCCCTTGCTGTTTTTAAACCATGGAGGTCCTAGTGGTAACTCATATTTTGCTATGGTGGAAGATGAAGAACTTTACAATTTTCCAACTATTCAATTATGTAATAAAGGAGTAATAATTGCCAAAGTTAATTACAGAGGTTCTATAGGCAAAGGTCAAAAATTCCATGAAATAGGAGTAGATAATGTAGGTATTGGTGACCAATGGGATATCGAGTCTTGTATTGACTATCTTATCTCTCTAGGATTTATTGATGAAACAAAAATTGGTTCTTTAGGATGGAGTCAAGGAGGATTCATTTCAGCATTTTTAGGAATGCATTCAAAGAGATTTACTGCAGTCAGTGTAGGAGCAGGAGTTAGTAGTTGGTATACCTATTTTGTAACCTCAGATTTACGTAATTCATTGAATATTTCTGGACATCCATTTGAACCTGGAAAAATGGAAATCTATCAAAAAACTGCTCCAATAAGTGGGATTAAAGAAGCAAATACTCCAATGTTATTATTACATGGAGAAAACGATCAACGCATTGGTTTAGCAAGTGCAATGGAACTTTATCGAGCTCTAAAGGAAAAAGGAGTTCCAACAGAACTCTTTATTTTTAGAGGCAAGGGACATGGACTAGATACTCCAAAAGAAAATTATGCTTGTATGATGCTTAATTATCAGTGGTTTGCACATTATTTACTAGGAGAAGAATTAGTGTTACATAAATAATCGTAGTTTTTATTAGGAGAATAACTTCCTCCTATTTTTTTAGGAAAAAATTAATTTTAGAAAACACAAAACAAGCAGTTGAATAAATAAAGTTTATTAAATTTAAAAAATATCAATTGATATCTTTGATTAATTATAATTTTGTGATTAAAATGGCTCTAAATTTCTCACAAGAAGATAAAACAAAATCTGATTCAAAACGATTTCTAACTTTGGATATAGCTAGGGGATTAGCAATTGTTGGTATGCTTTTATTACATATGATTGCTGATACATTAGATATTGATAATCTGTTGTCGGATATTAATAGCATACCTTTGATTAATCTCCTTGCATTGATCATACTTCCTTTTTTAGGTGGTCTAGCGGGATTCTTTCTCTTAGTTTCAGCTACAGGAAATATGATCAGTATATATCGAGAATTAAACAGAGGACATTCAATTAAGGGTATAGTATTGAAGCAAATAATTAGTGGTATCGTTCTTTTGATTTTTGCTATGTTCTGTGAAGGATTAATTGGGTATCATGGAACTTTTGGTGAGATATTTATGCATTTAGATAATCCCTCAGCAGCTCCTTGGCAAATATATCGTTATGGGTGGAATGTTTTTGAAACAGTTCATACCATTGCCTGGTGTTTGATCATCAATGGTTGTGTGCAAGGCTTGTTGTCTCTTAAAGATAATTGGAAAAATACTAAACGAATGGTTATTTCCTATATTATTCTTGCAATAGCAATTGTTGGTTTAACTCAACCAATTTGGGATCTTGTTAATTATGCTATTCCGGGATATCCCTTTGCTACCTATCCTAATGGTCATTCATTTGCTACTCCTTGGATTGGTTCTGAACCTTTTTGGGATATTTTCCGCGCACCATTTGTTACAGCGCTTGCTGCGCCTATGGAACCTATTTTCCCTTATTTAGCTATCTCATTTATTGGTAGTATCATTGGTATTGTCCTCTCTCAACCAAAGGAAAAAATTAACAAAAATTTTCCAAGAAGAATGTTCCTTGTTGGAACTGTTATGTTTGTTAGTGGATTAATTGGAGTAGTTTTTATTTTATTGCAAATTATGGGAGGATCATATAGTCCTGGTGTTGATCCT
>JAEORJ010000088.1 GCA_016840945.1 Candidatus Gerdarchaeota archaeon | reverse complement strand
TCTGTATAGAAAGATTCAAAGAAAATTTCATCACCAGAAGCACTCCAAATACCAGATAAAGCTGAACTAATAGGTAAGGTACTATAAGAGGATGCAGGAATATCATTGTAATCACCAGCAATTTCCTCTAAAAGTTCTGTGCCATTAACATCATATGAAAAATCAAACATAGTAATGTCTGTGCCGGTTTCCACGCCAAGGTTTTGTTCAATACCAGCGTCTTGAACTATAAAAGTGGTTGAAATGATCATTGTAGCACCAAAAGCAATAATGAACATTAGAGCAGTGATAGCATTCCTTCGACGATTACGTTTCAAGAACATCCTAACTATTTTACTAATTTTCTTGAATATAGGTCGGATACCAAAAAGAAAACTGCTTTCAACTAGAGGTTCACAAACACCAACTAAAATAAGGGAGAGACCTAAACCAAAAGCAAAGAATAATGATAACAGCACAACAAAAAAGGCTGTGTCTGTTGCAGAAATGGTCACAACAGGAATGAGAATAAAGATTAAACCAGTAGAAATAGAAATTGCAAATCCAATTAGAAACATCGTTTTATTTGGTCCACGTTCTCGAACTAATTTAAGATCAGGTTCTTCTGCTTTTAGAGGATTAAGACCACTAATGATACTTCGTCGAACAGCTCGAAGAGCTGGAAATAGAGAAGCAACTAGCGCAACGCCTATACCAAGTAAAACAGAATACAAAACCACAAGGGGAGGTAAGGTTATTGTTACATCAATTTCTTGCCTTACTAAATATCGATTTACAAATAAGCTAAACAAATAACTTAAACCCACACCTATTATCGAACCTACTAAACAAGTTACTAAGGCTTCTGTTAGAACTAAAAAGAAAATTTGTTTCCTTTTAGCACCAATGGTCCGATACAAAGCAAATTCTCGCGTTTTATCTTCCACACTAACAGTCATCAAGGAGAAGATTAGAAAACCGCTAACTAAAACACCAAGAATAGTGAGAGCTTGAAAGAGTATTCGAATAAATACTAGCCCAGAACCACGATTCTCTAAAGCAGAAGCAATAGGTAAGTAGACTTGATATTCAGTTCCTATAGCTTCCTGAACTGCAAAACCGATTTCTTTTGCTAATTCCACCGTAACTTCTGGGCGGTTAATATCATAGAGCTCATCTCTGTTAGAAAATTGAGCAACTATATCAGTAGCTATGCCCACACCACCAATGAACGGTTCAAGTGTTTGAATGTTAATAATAACGAAATTCTCACTACCAGAAGGAAGCATATCAATATTAACAAAAGTAGCATCTAAAGTTAAGGTAAGATTGAAAATATTAATTGAAATGTTATAATCGCTATCCCATTCCAATTCCAATGATTCAGCAATCTCTTTTCGAACCCAACAATGATTTACAGGTAAATCAACAAGAGAAGTTTCAGGTGTTAAAGTCAACTCCCCAAAACGAATAGTATTCTCACGAACTGGATCAATACCAAGTAATGTAACAGTAAAATTCTTAGTATTCCCATGAAAGGTACCACCTTGAAGTTCATATCTTGGAGTTGAACCAGCAATTCCTTCTACAGCATCTACTTTTGAAATAATAGATTCATAATCAAGAATTGGAGGGTTACTAGTAATATTGTATGTTTCAATACGGAGATCAACCTGACCTGAGCTTTCAGCAATACGAGGTAAATAAGAAGCAGAAATAGCATCTATAACAACATTAGTAACACCAAAAACACCTATGGCTATGGCTAAAGCAAAAACTCCAAGCATAAACCGAAATTTTTTCGCTTGGATAGATTTGAATGCATATTTTGGATAAGATAATAATTTAACCATTCAACCAAACTCCTAGGTTTGTAATGAGTCATCAAGTATAGAATCAGTTAAATTAGTTGTAAATTCTTCATCGATAATTTTTCCATCAAGCATATGGAGGATTTTGTCACTAACCAAAGCAATACGACGATCATGTGAAACCATTAGGATAGTTTTCCCCAATTCTTTATTAAGAGTATAAAGCAATTGCATGATATTACTAGCAGATTTTGAATCTAAATCGCCAGTTGGTTCGTCACAAATAATGAGATCAGGATCATTAGCAAGAGCTCGTGAAATTGATACTCGCTGCTGTTCACCACCAGAAAGTTCTGTTGGCAAATGCTCTTCTCTCCCTTTTAACCCAACCAATTCGAGAAGTTCCATTGCTTTCTTTTCCCTAGTTTCTTTATCAACTCCACTAAACACTAGAGGAATCTCAACATTCTCTCGAGCATTTAACAAAGGTAAGAGATTATAAAATTGGAAAACAAATGAAAATTTCTCTAATCGTAAATCAGCAAGTTGATTATCGGAGAGTGAAGTTATTTCTGAACCCTCAAAATAAACTAACCCACGATCAGGTCTGTCTATACCTCCAATAATGTTTAGTAAAGTAGTTTTCCCACAACCAGATGGTCCCATTATACAAACGAATTCACCACGCTTTAATTTGAAATCAACACCACGAAGTGCTGGGATAGCCATTTTCCCCAATAGATATGATTTATGTAAATCTTTTACTTCAACTATAACATCACTCGCTTGTGGCTGTTTTTTGATTTCATTTATAGTCATGATAAACTACCTCATAGATTACATATAACTCTTTGAAAGCTTCTTTCTTATCTAAAGGTTTTCACAAGATAAGAGATAAAGAGAATTTTGTTATCTCATAATGTGAGTCGAAATTCTCATAGGAATGAGATAATTTATAACACAAAAAATAGAAAATAAATCACTATGTCAAACTATATTCTAAAAACCTATGAAAAGGGTGTGGAAGAAGAACAAGCAAAGCTTGGAACTGAGGTAACAAAAGATTGGAAAAACTTTGGACAAACAAATGCTGAAAATTTGAAACAAACCTATTCAAGACCAGAATTCGATCCTGAAACAAGACACTATGCATACAAAGATGGAGAATTAGTTGGCTTCCTAGTCTCGAGAGTTTTACCTGATCAAGAAGATGGCATAAAACGTGCTCAACACGACTTTCCATTAGTAAAAGAAGGGCATGAAAAAGCAGCTGAATTACTCTATGAAAAAGCGATGGAGACATTGAAAGAAAAAGGCGTGAAAATCGTTGAAAGCAGAGTTGCCAAAGATTGGTTAGGCACAAAAGAACAAGCAGATAAATATGGTTACAAGGAAAGTAGACTAAATTACCTAATAATGATAGCAAAATTAGAAAATATCAAGACAAAGGAATCAGAAGCTGCTTATGAAAACTTTGACCCAGAGCGAGATAAAGAAGAGATTATTCAAATATTCAAAGATCAATTCAATATGACAGAAGAACAAGCTGAAGCTAATTTTGATGGCATAATAAACCCACCTGAAGGATTTTATGCACAACCAATTTTACGTGAAGATGGCAAAATTGTCTCAAGAGGATTGCTCTTTGTACCTGCAGATCCAAAAACAGCAATTATAAGACATTTAACACCTGATCCAAAGAAACATTTCGATTCTTATCTAGAGACTATATCAAATATAGCAAAAGAGAAAGGATCAGAAGAGTTCCAACTTGGAATTTTTGGACCAGCTGTAGCTAATATCGACTTTTATAAAGAACATGGCTTTGCAATCGAAAGTGAATTTTACATTTATGAAAAAGAGATCTAAGATAGATCTCTCATTTTTTCTTTTTTAAACAAATAGATAATAGATAATTATTCGATTTTCGGTTCAATAGTAGCATCAAATATTTTATTCACAATTTGCCAGTTCTCACCAATTTTAAGAAGGTTAAGATAATCAATGTAAGTAATAATATTGGTAGAAGTTGCAACAGTAGTTTTTACTTTAGCATTAGCAGCTTTACCTGAAACATCAATAGTAAGGATTTCAGAAACACGAAAGTAATTTGGATCATCAATAGGTTTATCAAAACGATCTTTCCAAGCATCACGAGAGGTTATAGATAACTGATCTTCATTTGTAATCCCGAACATACGGCATTCAGGATGCCAACCTTTACAAAGCATTTCATAATCCCGATTAATAGCACCATCGATATAATAATTGATTGCTTCTTTAATGGTATCATATTCAGATAAATAACTCATTTTTTACACCTAGGAAATCACGAGATAAAAAGAAAGGAGTTTTCTATCACATGATTGATAATTGAAAAAGACGTTAAAAACTTAAAAAGATAGTTGTAAAATCAAACAAAATAAATTAAAAAATAAGCATAAAAAAATAATAAACACTAGTTGGATTATTGATTTTTGAATCCCAATAAACGCAACTAGGAATGAATATCGATATTAATAAACACTAATATCTTCTTGGCTTTCGCTTTCTGTAACAATCTTGACAATAAACTGGTCGTTCACCATCTGGTTTGAAGGGAACTTCAGTTTCTTTTCCACAGTCAGAGCATGTAACTTTGTGCATTTCTCTGGGTGGTCTGTCGTAGTTACCGTATCTACTCATTTTATTCTACACCGATTAATTTGTTATACATCATAAAAAGAAAATAAGCCTAAAGATAAATTTTGATGATTCAAACCATTAATGTTCATTGTCATAAAAATAATTACTTCATTCCTATCTCTATATGTTATATGTATACAAGAAAAGAGTACAAACTGATACTATTTAAAATTATGCTTTAGATACTGAATAGGATAATTAAATAAAAATCAACTATTGTATCATTGAATTATTGTTGTATATTCCAATTCTATTTATAATTTTTAGCACCAGAATAAGTCATTACTTATCCATTTTTTTCCAAAATCGTTTAACCCAATTATTACCAAATCTAGCTCTAAGAAGTATATCCATCTCATCATCGGAGAACCCTACTAATTTAAGATACTCATAAATAGCTTCAACATCAAAGCCAAATAAAGAAGCAAGAGATTGATATGCTAAAAGATATTTTATACCACTTAACTCTTTTATCAAAGCACTATAATTTTCTTCGTCCAATGATAACACCAAATAATAATTACTCATATTAAGATAAAAAAATATTCAATAGAAAAAGGTCAAAATCGAAACCAATTCGAAACCATTTAGAGACTTTGTTTAAAGAAAACCAGCGATAATAGTATTCTTACAACCTTAATGTTATTATTGGGGTGTAAGCCTTTGAATAAAAAGACAGTTTATGTGGCTTGTTTGACAGTGATTTTTTCAGTATCACTATTAAGTGGTGCAATAACACTTGGAATGACGATGACCAGAACAACAGATGATCTATCATTTGAAGATGGGGCTGTTGTTAGTAACGCCTATATGTACAAAAAAGGAGACGGAGAAGTCAATAGATACGCACTAGTAATAGGGATATCTGATTATAATGTGATAAATGATCTAAACTACGCAGACGATGATGCAGTGGACTGGTACAACTATCTAATAACATTAGATTACCAAATAACAGTGCTAGGAGACAACCATCCTGAGAATTATCCACATTGGGATGGATTAGCAACAGAATACAATGTGCGAGTAGCTTGGGCAAATATTTTGGCAATTGCAGATGAAGATGACATAGTAATTTTCGCAACATCAGGACATGGCGGAAGAGGAATGTCAACAACATTAGATGAATTCGTTTATTATCTATGTATGTGGGACACTTCTGCTGGTGAAAACGGTTACAACGGACTAATTACTCACTATGAATTACAAGAAATGATGGCTCCTTCAGTAGCTAAAACATTCGTATTTATCGATCATTGCTATGCTGGAGGATTCAAAACAATTATGGAAAACGACAACGCTGAGAACTTCTATTTTGCAGCAACATGCTCTGATAATGGATATGGCTATGACGATCCATTACACTTGAATGGAGCTTGGACATACTGGTTCTTAGAGTACGCTTTAATAGGCGAGCTTGGTGGATCAGGCTCCATGGAAGAGACCTTTGATATAGCATATGAGCAATTTATTCAAGTATATCATCGACCAGGTGATTGGCCACAAGAATTTGATGGCATGCCAATGGAAGACTTTTATCTATAAGATCATAACAATGAACCAATCTTTGGTATCTAACAAAGAGCGGTTCAATTTTTTTATTTTAAAATAATTAAATAAAAATGATTTTTCTAGAAATATTCTTTAGCTGAGGATATGTATAATTGTTATGGAAAAAAAAGAATTAGAATTACCAAAGTGGCTAAGAATATTTTACATTATATCAGGATCGATTAGTATATTATTTGCAGTAGTAGTATTGATAAATATCAAATTTGAACTACTGATAACCTCAATACTTTTTGGTATTGCATTATTAGTTATTGGGACAACAAGAATAGTAGTGGGAATTTTTGATAATAAACAGTCGAAATCACTCAATTTAATGAATCTCATAACAGGAATAATATTATTACCAATTGGTTTAACAGCAATAATAGAACACGATATAACAATAAGAGTGGTATTCGTTTTTATAGCAGTAGCATTCTTACTATTAGGAATAATAGGAGTAGTAAAAGGATTCGAAGAAAAAACAAAGGAAGCAATAACAAGATTACTATTGATAATCTATGGGTTTGCTTTGATTATAGTAGCAATTATTAATCTAGCAGTAGATGAGGTTGCAAGAATAACATTAACAGCAGTGTTTTCATGTGGATTTATTGTATTAGGAACTAGAAGGTTATTAGGTGGAATATTAGGAGAAAAATGGAATAGAAAAAAGAAAGATAATCCGAATTTAGTCGAAGAGTAAAAAAAGAAAAAAAAATCTGGCATAAATTATGCCAGATAGAAGGCTGAAGAGGAATTTCCATCGTATTCTTCGGGCTCATCGCCACCGCCATAAGGATATGCAGCATGAGCATAGTCAAAGATGGATTCCATAGAAACTGAAGCACTACCACCGAAGTGATTGATCCAAGCGTATTCTAAGAAGTAATAGGTCCAGGCACCGTTATTATGAGTTGGATCGTCATAGCCATAACCATCATCTGTACAAGTTGTTGTTAGATATACACGTGCACCATTGCCCATAGCCATTAATTCAGGTCCAAATCCTCCTGAATAACAATGGTCTATAAAGACGAATATTTTGTTAGCAACAGCATCATCTAGTATTGCTGCTAGTTCAGTATCATAGAAATCTCCATCTTCGCCATTCTCACCAGAACCACAATCCCAAGCGCAGATATAGGAAGACCCATAACCATTCCCTGCTCCGTGACCGGATGTCATGAAGGCGATGATATCATCATTATCAGCTGAATTAACCATGTTTGTTAATGCTTGTTTGATGTTATACTCATTAGCATATCCATCCCATTGTGGATAATTTGAAGTATGTCCATCTCCAAGAACTACTATATGGTCGAAGTCCATCTGTGAACCGGTAAGGTGATTGTACCAATCTGTAGCATCTTCATCACAATATGACAAGTCATTTATTGCCTTATAGTCAGAAATACCAACTATAACAGCGTATTTTTCAACATTGCTTTGGCTTGAATCTACAGTAAAGGTTACATCATCAGTTGCATAATTTCCTGCAACATCCCAAGCTCGAACTTCAGCTGTGTGTGACCCGTCAGCTACGCTGAAAGTATGAGAAGTGCTTGATCCTTTATTTATCCAGGTTCCACCATCTATTCTAACTTCATAGTAGTTGATACCACTTCCCGAATCAGAACCTGACCAAACAATTGTTGCACTTGAAACAGTTGCACCATTACTTGGACTTGTTATAGATATTGTTGGTGGGGTTGTGTCTGGTGCATTATAAGTTATAGTGACTGTTAGTTGATAACTGCCACTTCCGCTGTAATCGCGGACCATAATATACCAAATACCCGCTCCTGGGTTATTATAGGTAACATCTTCGCCACCGCTAGTATAACCACGCCAGTCATACGTACTGGTTGTTGGTTCAGCACCTAATCGTCCATAAAGATCAAAGTCAGCAGAACCACAAGTTAATACTGAATGCATTGATGCTGCATTAGCAGCGACATTTATGAACCACATTTCGGTTTGACCAACAGAGCTTAAACTGCCACTAACAGGTACTCCTGAAGATAGCTCATTATCACCACCACCGTTATCAACAGTAACAGTGATAGTTGTGCTGGTTCCATAATTACCTGCTGCATCATAAGCTCTAGCGTAGATAGTATGACTACCATCAGCATAGGCAGTTGTATCCCAAGAGTAAGTATAGGATGCAGTTGTATCTGTGCCAACTTGTGAACCATCTATGTAAAATACTACACTTGAAACACCTACATTATCACTGGCAGAAGCTGTAATTGTTGTTGTTCCTGAAACAGTTGCGCCATTAGATGGAGAAGTGATGCTAACAGTAGGTGGTGTGGTGTCAGAGGAACCATAAGTAATGGTTACTGTTAATTGGTAACTACCACTTCCACTATAATCTCGAACCATAATATACCAGATGCCTGCTCCAGGATTGTTATAGGTAACATCTTCGCCACCACTGGTATAACCACGCCAGTCATACGTACTGGTTGTTGGTTCTGCATTAAGTCGACCATAGAGGTCAAAATCGGCAGAGCCACAAGTCAATACTGAGCGCATTGATACAGCATTTGATCCGACACTAATATACCACATTTCTGTTTGACCAACAGAGCTTAAACTACCAGAAACTGGTACACCAGAAGTCAATTCATTATCACCAGAACCACCATTATCAACGGTGATAGAAATTGAATCTTGGTCATAATTGCCTGCAGCATCATATGCTGTAGCATAAATAGTGTGGGTGCCATCTGAGAGTGTTGCAGTATTTAATGATGCTGAATAAGGTGAGCTGCTGTCAGTTGAAATTGTTGTACTATCAACTTTAAAGGTCACATAAGAAACTCCTACATTATCGCTTGCTGAAGCAGTAATGCTAATAGTACCAGATACGGTTGCACCATTAGATGGAGAAGTAATACTAACAGATGGTGGCGTGGTGTCAGCAGTGCTAGTAGTAATGGTTACAGTTATTGTATAGCTGCCAGAACCACTATAAGAATAACAACCAACTGACCAACTACCAGAAGTTGCTGGAGGATCAACATTAATCCATTCTGGATTAGCTGAATACCCTGAATAATCACTGTTAGGAATGTTTTCCTTTAACGAGTGATCAGAAGAGGTCCAACCACCTGTTCTACGGCTTTGATCATCCCACATACTAAAATCAAAATCATAACTACTACTAAATGATAATGAAGCTTCAATTAAAATAGCACTTGCTGGAACATCAAAATAATGTCGAGTGCTATCTGATCCTTGACTCACGGATCCATTAAACGTTGTGACTGAACGCACAACTAAAGTATCATCTGTAATGGATGATTGACTAAGTCCTGTCACTACTGCTGGGATTGTTATTAACAGTAGAGAAAATAGAACTAACCCAATAATCATTTTTTTAGATTTCATAAGAATCCCAAACTTAACCTTATTGTTAATCTAAACCGACTAACATAGTAGTAAAATGAAAATTAGCGAATATAAAACTTTTGTATATAATCAACCCTTAATTTTATACATTTATTCCAAATAACACCCTTATGGAAAACATTAGTTAATAATTGGAATCATTACCCAAGATCCCAACGAGAACATTTTCCACCCCAACGACCGATAAGCTCTGCTGCCCGTTTAATTTCAAGAATCTCACAATTATTCTCACAATGAGAGCATTGGAAAGTGTGTGTTTGATAATCGATTTTTGGGATATCCCAACCAAAAAAGGTCGATTTAGTGCTTTCGCCTTCTAAAGAGCGTAAATCCATTTCTTCTTGTGCAAGAATTGCTGCGCCTATAGCACCCATTACATCGTGGTATTTTGGAACAATAATAGAGCTGCCTTGCAAATCATCAGCAAGAACATCCTCAAAAGCTTTGATAATGCCTTCATTTTTGGCAACTCCTCCTTGAAATAGTATAGGAGGTAGTATTGATTTCCCACGGCCAAGATTTGTTTTGTAATTCTCGACCAATCTGTTGCAAAGTCCCATTAAGATGTCTTCTTTATTATACCCATAGTTCTTCTTCGTAATAATATCAGATTCTGCAAAAACAGTACAGCGACCTGATATAACAGCAGGTTGTTCTGAACACACAGCACATGAACCAAAATCACTAATAGCTACTCCTAATTGATCCCCCAATTTGTCGAGAAAAGAACCAGTACCTGCTGCACAAATGCTATTCATCGCAAAATCAATTACTAATTGATTACGAATGATAATGAGTTTACTATCCTGTCCACCAATATCTATTACAGTTTGAACATTAGGGCAATAATCAATAGCTGCTACAGAATGAGCAGTAATTTCATCTCGAGCGATATCTGCACCAACTACTTTTTGTATTAGTTTTCTTCCTGAACCAGTTGTAGCAGAACCAGCTATAGGTAAATCGCCAGTTCGTTCATTAATTATTTCAAGTGCTTTTTTAATACAAGCGATTGGTTGACCATCAGTTCGAAGATAAACACTATCGATTATATTATGATCATTATCAATTATTGCCACTTTTCCAGTTATTGAACCGATATCTACTCCTAGGAAAAATTTTCCACTCATACTAACTATTCTCCTGTCGTTTTTTGCGTTTCAACATATTGATAAAAGCTTCAAGCCTAGTTTGTATTGCTGCCCCATCAGCTTTTTCATCAAACACTAAGGAATACTTTGGCATGTCAATATCTTGTGATACTTTTGGTAGGATATCCTTAGCTATAAGTTCGGGCATGCATGTGAATGGATAAAGTTGTATTAAACCATCCCATCCTTTCTTCTTGTATAAAATTAGATCTCCGACTGTATGTTGAGCATCTCCACCACAATAATGAGGCAAATAATTCTTAGCTGCTTTTGCAGCAACTTTATGAGGTTCTTTAATGAAAGGATTTATTTTCGCCCCAACATCGGTATATTTTCTAAGAGTAACCCCCGTTTTAGCAACTACTCCTAACTCGTTAATTCTCTTATTGATGTCTTGATTCATACCAGGTTCAAGTACAGCATAAATTTCCCCCACAACTATTACTCTAATAATATCTCTTGGTAAGTTTATTTCTATTTCTTGAAAACTTTGAGGTATTCTCTTTTTTAATTTAAATAATGCAATTCTTCTTTTAGTATCAATAATTTCCTCGAATAATTCATCAGCAATTTTTTGTGATAGCCCTTTTTCAACCTCAAAAGCACGATAGTAATTTAATTGCTCTTCAACATCATCAATCAATCTATTTCTAATACCAGCTCGTAGTAGAGCTGTGAAAACCTCTCCATATGATTTGTTTCTACTTATACCTTTGAACATTCGAAGCATATCTAGAGGTAGGTGATAATCAAAAGTATGATATTTTACATCATTATAACCCATATCTTCAAAGATTAATCTAATCATTTCATAATATAAACTAAATCTACAGGTACCAGTTCCTGAGGGAAATACTATTTCATCAGCCCCCATTTCCACTCCTGTAGCTAAGGCACCAACACAATATTTCATTGGAGTGCAGATTGTTTCAGGACTGTGGGCAACACCTAAAGCAATCATTTTCTTAGTTGGCCGGGGTAGATGAAGGAAATCTTCTCTACCGATATCTTTTAACCCAGCTAAAAACGTATAACCAGAAGAACCAAAAGGCGGATAAGTGATCATCTAGCTCCTTCCTCCCATTGAGCAGAAACAGGTGAAACTAATTCTCTAGCTCTATCTACATGCTCAATCTGATTTGAAATGTCTTGTTTTTCTTCTTGTCCTTTACGATACTGTAAGAACTTTTTACGTTTCATGGTCATAACAAATGCTTCAATTCTAGTGATATAACCAGCTTCCCCAGTGTTATCATCAACCATTAATTGAATTAAAGGCATATTCTCATTTTGCTTTGCATGCCTCATGATTATTTCACTCGAGACAGCTGTAGGTCCACAAGGAAAAGGGATAATTTGTAAGATACCATCAACAGAGTCAGTTTCGAGAAAATATAGTGCACTACCAACTATACGGCTTTCTTCCTCAAAATATAATGTGCTATGCAATTTAGTTAATTGATGATCAATAATACTTTCAGGCATTTCTTCTGAAGTTATAACCTCAACACCCATTTGTTTCAACAAATTATAGGTGTTAAAGGATAAAATTGGATCATTTAACACATAAGCATGACCAAGCAAAGCTACTTTTACTTTGTTAATTTTGGATTTAGAAATAGCTGTTTCCCAATCAATTAACTGGTCTTCAGACCAGTGCTTTTCAAGAAGATATTTTCTCTGAGCCTTTAGGGAGGCTCTAATTGCGCCAATAATTTTGAAGGGATTTTTTGTGAAATTAAAGCCAACGCGAAAGAATTGATTTAAAAGATGTAGTTTATGATGATGATTCTTAGTTCGGGAATGATAAGGGGCAATGATTTTAGGCAGATCAGAAAAAACTGATTGAAGCACATGTGGTAAACCAATAAATTTAGGACATGAAACTTTGAATTTGTGGTTTCCATGATATTTGGGCAGAAATAAGTAATCAACTCTATCCTTTAAATCAATTATATGCCCAAAGAACATTTTAGCTGAAAAACATTCTTCATCTGAAGCATATTTTAAACCATTTAATAACATGCTCCGAGAACTGATTTTAGATAAAACAACCTCAACATTTAATTTAGAAAAAAATGTGTGAATCATCTCTGGATAATGATAATAATATAATCCTCGAGGGATGCCTACTTTTAACTTGTTGTTGTGATCATTTAATCCCTTAAGTTCCTTCAAAATGCATCCCACAATAAATAGTGAAATAGTTCAATGGCGATTTATAAAAATCTAATCCCAATACTATCATTTTGGGTAGAAGGAAGCGGTTACTAAACAAAAGAATTACTGTTTTTTACAGTATGATAAAGTAATAAAACGTTTATTTTTCTCCCAAACCAAAAATAACTGATTTGGTGAAATGATAACCATTATCATGTTTATTCTTTGCAATACCTTCTGGAAACATCTTGGTTTTAAAATCATCAATTAATGAGTTTGGTAGATTAGATTTTTCTCCAATTGTGTAATATATCACCCAAGCAACGTTCATCATCTTTTGCCACCAATCTTTGAAATCATTATAAATAATGGTATAATCCTCAGTGTGAACATCGATATTCTTGAAACCTGAATCAACCATCATTTGATGAAAGCCTGCTGCTGATTCTTTACTGTAGCTTTCAGACAAGGTTCTTACTTCATCACTAGATTTGATTCCTTCCTGAATTAAGTAATCCTTTAAAACATCAATAGCAACTTTGATGTCCTCTTGAAGACACCAGCTAGTAAAACCTACTTTAGCCCCTTGTTTCATAACACGAAAAATCTGTTTCATTTTCTCATTTGAAAATCTATATTTGTCATTTATAAAATCATAAACATCATCAAAACCAATGAAACCACACAAAACATAATCAAAGGAATTATCCTTATATGTTAAATCCTTAACATTCATTCGATCCAAAGAGAAATTGGAAATTGCTGCTTTCTTGATATTTCTCGAGGCTTCAGCTAGTTGGTCATTTGTTAGATCAATTCCAACTAGATGACCGGTAGAACCAACTCTTTTAGCAGCAGCAATCAGACAAGAACCCCAACCAGTGCCTACATCCAATACCTTTGCTCCTTTCTTAATAGCTAATTTATTAACTAATTCTTCAGCAAAAAAATCCCAATAACTCCCAGTAATTATTGATTTACTCAAGATAAATCACTTTAATGATAATTATGATTTAATGTTAAACAAAAAAAAGTAATTAAGTGATTATAAAACTCTGGAATAATTAAGTTAAAAATAAGCTATTGAATTCATATATAATCTAACAATTCATCACTATAGGCAAAAAATATTTAGAATAAAAGAAAAGTCAAACGGTACGACTTAAGGAAATAGACTCAAATATTTATTTAAATGGAGGACAAAAATTAGTGAAAATCACTTTTTTATTGGATTCTTATAAACCAATTTTTGATGGCGTTGTACGATATTTTGATGCTATAATACCAGTATTGATAAAATTTGGTCATACAGTAACCATTATTTGCCCTCGAATACCTGGAACTAAGAAAATAGAATTCCCTATAAAAGGATTAAAGATTATTCGATGCTATACCCCTGGTTGGTATTCAATGGGGTATTATTTTGCATTGCCAAATCTTATGATGATTAAAGAAATTAAAAACTCAGACTTTGTTATGGTGCATTCACCTGCCACATTGGGAGTGATAGGAGGGATAATTGCTCGTTTATTAGGAAAAAAAGTTGGTTTATTTGCTCATCAAGATGAAAGAATAGTGTTAATGAATATGCTTGGAAGACCCAAATTTGTATCAGATTTTGTGGTAACTTTGTTATCTGACCTCTTTTATCCCCTTTTCATAGATGTTTTCTTTTGTGCTACTGAGCGATTTAAAGGAAAATTATTGGATTATAAGGTACCACCTCATAAAATTATTTACGTACCTTTTGCTATAGAAGACACTAGATTTAATCCTGATAACAAAGATTTCAACGTTCGAAAAAAATACGATATACCATATGATGCGATATTAACTATTTATGTTGGAAGGATTTCTCGAGAAAAAAATATTGAAACTTTACTTGAAGCTGTTGACCTAGCAATGGATGAAGAACCAAAATTATATTCATTGTTTGTAGGCAAGAAAACAGATAATGAGATTTTTCTTAAGGAAAGAAAAAATAGCGATAGGATAATTTTCACCGATTTTGTTTCTGATGAAGATTTACCAAGCTATTATGCTTCAGCTGATATCTTTACTTCACCATCTCTCCATGAGTCTTCATGTTTTTCTGTATTTGAAGCAATGGCATGTCAGCTACCAGTAATTACCTCTAATTATCGTCATGATAAAGATATTATCCATAAAGAGAATGCTCTTCTGGTAAAGGATTTATTAAATCCCGAGGTTATTAAGAAGCATATTCTTTTATTAGCTAGGGATGAAAAATTAAGAAAGACAATAGGAATAAATGGGAAGAATTTAATTAGTAACAGAACTTGGAATGATCATGCGAAAAAAATGTTAAAAAGCATTCAATCAGTATTCTGATTTAAAAGAAAAAAAACTAGTGTGAAAAATATCATTAATTTACTGCTATTTTTCAACTAGGAATGATTTTTTAGATATTAATTAAAACTAATATCTTCTTGGCTTTCGTTTATTGTAACAATCTTGACAGTACACAGGTCGTTCGCCATCTGGTTTGAAGGGAACTTCTGTTTGTTGACCGCAATCTGCACAAGTAACTTGATGCATTTCTCGTTGTGGTCTACTGTAGTTACCGTATCTACTCATTTGTGTTTTTCACCGATTTTATTTGTTATACAAGAAAAATTGAAAAGATAGATTAGTATAAAATTTTGATATTTCTAACTTAAAAGTTGAATGCCAAAAAGATTATTCATTCCTGTCTCATTTATTATTTTTGTATACAACAGATAACGATTGTCCATGCTTTATAAACCTATGCTTCATATGATATACGCAATAATGATTAATAAATCAAAAACTAATTACCCTTTTCCTTTCTTTCTATAAAGAATTTATTGATAATGAAATTATATTGAACATGCAAGACCAGTGAATAATATTAAATTAAAAATGATATACCACAAGACTATGTTAGAAATCAAAGAAAAAGACAATATTTCAATGAATAAAGAGCAACTTCTAAGATTATACATAATAAAAAGAAGCAGTGACTTAAAAAGAGAATTATCAAATGAGGAAAGCACGAAAATCGAAAAACGAATAGATTATCTATTAAATTCATTTATAACGAGAAATTTTGTTGCTTATGAAGCAAATGAAATCGTTGCTTGGTTAGGTATTTTCGAAGTTTTGCCTTGTACGATCATTTTTCATGAAGAACATCCTATTATTTGGTCAAATGATAATAAAACATCCATAGCCATTGAATTGTTAAAAACTTGTTTCAAGTATGCAATTGAAAAGAAAACTAATAATGTTCGAGTCTTTGTTGATGTAACAAAAGAGAACGAAAAGAGATTCTTAGAATTAGAAGAGTATTATTTGAAAGCTGGGATGCAAAAAACCCATATTGTTCATTGTATGGAAAACAAATTATCCACGATAACAAAAGGAACAACACTTAACAATGATTATCATTTAGAACTTGCAAAGGACCAAACTCTTGATGCTTTAACGGAATGTTATAATAGAATCTTTGTAAAAGCATTAGACAATTTTACTAATAGTTTAGATAATGAAGAAAGGAAGCATTGGAATACCATTACTAATAGGGGGAAGATAAATGAAGCTTCAATCGTAATCAAAAAAGGAAAGGAGATAGTAGCTCTTATATTAGCAGTTGATTATGGTGAGTATATGGAATTGGGACCAATTGGAGTTGTACCCGAACATCGAGGTAGAAAATTAGGGAAAATCTTAATGGAAGAATGTTTAACAAAATTAATTGATCAAGGAAAAGTTGAAACTTACCTCGAGGTTGATCAGACTAATATACCAGCCATTAATCTCTACAAATCTTATGGATTCTTTGAAGTTTCAAAAAAACACGGATTTTTATGGAGAAAACAATGATTATTGTTGGATAAATTCTTCATTAATTGTAATTATTTTCACCGTTTATATAATAACAATAAGATAAAATTAATGATAGATTAATTGAAGCTAATATTTAGAGACTCCTATATCTAAAACTAGATATAGGATAATGCATAAAGGATTTTTAGTGTATAATTTTGTCAGTAGATGGTAATGTTAAATTGCTTGAAATACATAAGCTAATTAACAAAGGTCAATACCCTGAAGCATTAAACATAATTGAAGAATCGCTCAAGAATAGTTTAAGTGATCAAGAAAAAAACCAATTGCTGTTCTTAAAATGTTTAACCTTTACCAAACGGAGTAATTTTACTGATTGTATAGAATTAATTAATAACATATTAGTAAATTATGAATTGAATTTAGAACTACATGTCGATTTCTTATTATTAAAAGCAAATGCCTTAATGAGAGTAGCACTATTTGATGATGAATATGAAGTTATAAATAAAATCGAAGAATTAATAGCTGATTATCAACAAGCTTCGGGAAAATTAGAGGAGTGGTTAGGATCACTTCACTTACTTAAAGGGTGGTTTTATGTAAATAAAACTAAATTTGATGAAGCTTTGAACCACTTACAAAATAGTTTTGAAATTTTCGAGGAATTACAAGATTTTGATAATTTAGCTACTACTACAAGATATCTTGGTAGTCTCTATTTACGAATGAGTGAGATAAATAAAGCACTTGATTATTATCAAAAAAATTTAGAATTTAGAGAAAGATTAGGAAATAAATTTGATATTGCTGATGCATTATCTCTTCTTGGTATGTATTATAGTATGAATAGTCGTTACTCGGAAGCCTTATCATATTACGATAGAGCATTAAATATAATCGAAGAAAGTGAAAATAACTATTTAATAGGGAATATTTACAATAGCTTAGGCCTTCTCTATTATCAAATAGGTGATTTAAATAAAGCCTTTGAATTTTATGAAAAGGCTTTATTTTATATTAAACAATTAGAAAACAAACAAAATATTGCATATGTTTTATCAAATATTGGTAATGTCCAGAGATTAAGAGGTAATATTGATGAAGCACTAGTAGCATCTTTAGAATGTTTAGATGTTTTTAGTGAGATAAAAAGTATTCAAAATATGGGTGCTAAATTAATTGATATAGGAAATATCTTCCTTCAAAAAGGTCAAAAACAAAAGGCTCTGGCTTTTCTTATAGAAGGATTGGAATATCGCAAAAAAACAGACAGTAATAGATACATTTCTGATGCATTGTACAATTTAATCAAATATTATTGTTATATTGGTAATAAGATTGAAGCAGAGAGATATCTAAAAGAACTAACAGTGATTAATGAACAAGAAAACAATGTAATGGTTGACCAGAAGACAAAGATAGCTGAAGCATTAGTACTTAAACTAGATAATCGAAGTAAAAGCATAGCAAAAGCTGAAGAATTGCTGACTGAAATAGTAAAATCGGAAATCATAGATTTCAATTCATATATTGATGCTTTTCTTAGCTTATGTGAAATTTTAGTTAGAGAACTAAAAATGACTAATGATCAAGAAGTTTTGCATGATCTTAATGATTTAATAGAAAAATTAGAAAATACTGCTCAAAAACAACAGTCATTTTGGTTACAAACGGAAGTCTATTGGATAAAGGCTAAACTAGCGCTTATCGATTGGGATATTAATGGAGCACAGCAATTACTAACGAAAGCACAGTTAATTGCTGATGAAAAAGGATTCAATCTATTAGCAAAGAAAATCTCACAAGAATTTGATCGAACATTAAATCAAATGGAATTGTGGAAACAACTACGAGAGAAAGATGCATCTGTTGTTGAACGATTGGAAATAACTGAGTTAGATGATTTATTAGATAATTTAAAACAACAGATAATTAATCTTGATGATTTACCAGCTGAGCAACCTGTTATTTTACTAATTATAAAAGAATCGGGTGAACCAATTTTTAACAAGAATTTCTTACCAAAGAAGATTATTACTGATGATTCATTAATTAGTGGATTTTTAACCTCAATAAATGCCTTTTTCAAAGAAGTATTTGAGGCTGCTGGATCAATAGAAAGAATCAAACATCATGATTTAACTATCCTGCTTAAACCAGTTGAACCATTTCTATTTTGTTATGTTTTCAAGGGGCAATCATATTCAGCCATAAAGAAAATTGATCAGTTTGTTAACCTCTTACAAAACAACAATAGAGATACATGGATGGAATTAGTTAAACAAGCAAAAATACCTAAGATTATTAGTAGTGAAAACATGCAAACCCTTGATGAAATTGCTGACAGAGTCTTTTAAGTAAATATAGAAATCATATCTCCTTTCTTTTTATTAAATCAAGAGCATATAGTAAAGTAGCATTTTCATCAAAATTGTAAGATGAAAAAATATCATTAGTCAATTCGAAATCAGGAGTTAGAGTTAAGTGTGGTTTTGGATTTTCTGGAAAAGCCATGAAAAATCTTGTAGCTACTTTTCCCTTAATCTTTGAATTTGATAATTCAAACATCCTTATATTTCCGAAACAATTACCTGACTGTCCTGAAGGAACACCTATTGTCACAGCACCAATACGCTTAAGGTTTAACATCAAATCAAATGCCGAACTATGAGTCACATCTGAGCTTAAAACAATGATTTTCTTAGGTTGATAATAAGCTTCGAATTTTCTACTTGAAAATTCCTTAAAGAATGTAGGCATTTGTTTCATACTTTCACTGAAGCTTTCAATCTGTTTTGAATTATCTTTATACAATGAGAAAGTTTTGTCATTTCCAAAATAATAGTCATTAATCTCGAGTGGTACCTGCTTATAATAATAAATTTCTTTGAAGTTAAGTCCATCTTTAGTCTTATCAGCAAAAAATTTTGAGAACTTAAGTACGTCTGATCTAGATTGTACTAGCTCAACACTTTTTTCAAATCCTATTATGAAATATAATAGAAATAAAATTATAAAATCTTGGCCACCTTGGCATTTCCTAACATCTACAATAAGATGATCAGCTTTGTTATGTTTCATTTTTTGAAATAAAGAAGTGAATAATTCAGTTGCTGAAGGTAATCCATTGATGATATCAGATAGATTATCAGGCATAGGACCGTCATTAAACTTCTTATATATCTCTTTTACTATTTCATTAAATTCAATTAGACCTATAGCTTGGAATAATTCATGGGCTTCTCTATAAGATATCATATTGTCAATTTTAAGATAAGCAATTTTTTCTTCTTTATCAAAAAAACAATAATCGAAACTTTTCATTGAATTTACAGTAAGTATTCCACTCTCGTTTGATAATAATGGATATGTTCTTTTTTCGTTTGTAATAAACTGTTTTTCGATGATTTCTCCATTGGCTAAAGCTAATGAAACAGAGACTTGTTTATAATCTTTCCATTCAGGTATCAGTTTTTGCAGGCTATTCCTAAAATATAGAAAACCAAATCTTCCTAAATTACCTAGCAAATTACTCATGTTATCAAAACCTTGAAGATTTTTCACACGAGAAATTAAGGATTCAAATGATATACCTTCAACTGAAAGTAACTTTGCGCCTAATAATGATAGATGTTCAGGATTTGTTACTGCGCTAATAATGAGGTTTTTTTCAATAGGGATAAAATAAAACGGGATTCCACCAGGATTTTCCTTGTCTTGCAATTGATTATCATAAAAAAGTCCCGTATGAGCATCTTCTAATTTAGCTATAAAAGGGCTTATATGAAAGAAAAATTCTTCTTTGGTCAAGCCATCATCAGGAACACTCAAAATCAATTCT
>JAEORJ010000087.1 GCA_016840945.1 Candidatus Gerdarchaeota archaeon | reverse complement strand
TTTTCTTTCAAATTGATCAAAAATTATTTTGATAGCACTATAGCTTCTCAAAATTAATTTATCTGGATGATGGAGAGATGAACATACTGATTCGCATAATTGACATCCTGTACACGTTTTTAAATCTATTTTTAGTCTTTGCATTTGTAACGACATTATAAATCAATCTCCGGATAAGGAAGGGTTAAGGTACCATCATCTTTAATATAATTTCTTAGCCGATAATATTTTTCTAACATTTCTGTAAATTTTTCTCTTTCAATGTGATGACCAGTAGTCGGAAGATCTTCAATTGGCAATGGTTCATCAAAGTAGCGATCAGGTAAAGTGTCTGATTCAAAACCTATTTTAAAAAATTTATTATTAATCCAACGTTCAAGATCAATTATTCGTTTACCAACGTTTTCTAATTCTTCTTCAGTAAAATCTATACCAATTGCAAAGTGAATTAGCTCTTTGAACTGTTTATATCCAAGTAAATTAGGGGAGTTAAATCCTTGACATACAAATCTGCATAATCCTAAACAATCTTCTGTAGCAAAAATATTTTCAGAAAAATAAACTAAATATTCTTTTGATTCATAACTTGTTGGAGAGCGATTAATTGTTGCTCGATATAGCTTATTAATAACTTCATCAGGAATATTTGTTAAAATATCTAACGTAGGACGAGAACGTAGGTGATCTGCTCCACGAGTTGCAGTGGCAATTCCAAGTGAAAAAGATTTGATATAGCGCACATCATGTGGGTCAGATTGAGGTAAACCTTTAATGGAAATAATCAATTTGTCATTAATATCTTTTCCAATAATTTTGCTTAATTTTTTTGTAGCATGTCTACCTTCAGCAATTATATCACCAAAATCAGTTCTAGTACTAATTAAATGAATAAGGTTAACGGTATTATCAAAATTACCAAATGATAAATCCATCCCACCTGTGTGTTCTAATGTGATTACTCCTGTTTCAAATAGTTCAAAAAACCACGCTAAAATACTACCTGTACTCGATGCATCTAAGCCTAAATCATTAATTAGATTATTTAATTGAATTACTTCTTTTGCACTTCCTATCCCAATATTTGCTCCCATAAGACCAACTGTTGAATATTCAGGACCTTCACCGTGTTTTAATTCTCCCATAGGTTCTTTATTGCGGTGTCTACAATGTACAACACAATTTGAGCAAGAAACCATGTTTTCAACAAACTTATGAATTTCTTCTGCATTTAATCCATTGGAAAACGAATTTAACATACTATTTTTTGTTCTAATAGCACCTATTAAATTACTAACATTATATAGTAGAGGAGTACCATATATTCCTAAATTCTTTATTATTTTGGAATTAGCTAAGTAAGAATTCTGTTTCTGAACTGTATCAAAAAAATTTTTAGGTTCTGCAATAGGTATACCCATACCTCCCGAGGCCACAATTGCTTTCAAATTTTTTGAGCCCATAACAGCTCCAGAACCACCTCTACCAGCAGTATTCTTTAAACCATTAATTATACAAGCAAATCGAACAAGATTTTCTCCAGCTGGACCTATGCATGCTGTTTTAGAATTTGGATCAACCTTTTCGGCTATTTCTTTTTGTGTTTGGCTGGTGGTTTTCCCCCAGATCCAATTTGCTGATTTGAAATATATTTTTCCATCTTTTAAATGAATATAAACAGGTTCTTTTGCTTTCCCCTCAATTATCAACATTTCAAAACCAGAATATCTCATATAAGATGGGAAAAACCCACCCATATTAGAGTCACAAAATACTTGAGATTCAGGTGAAATAGAAGTAATATTCATTCGAGAACTACTTGGAGCGCCGGTTCCTGTCAATAAACCTGTTCCAAAAATAAGTGGATTTTTGGGATCGAATGCATCAACATAACCTAAATTGGACAATGATTGAAAGAGATATACCATATTTAATCCTCTTCCTCCCAAAAACTTTCTTGAAATCTTTTCAGGAATTGTTTCTATTGTATAAGTCAAATTGTTTAGGTTAATTTTAGCAATTTTCCTTTGATTAATAATGGTTGACACAATTAGCCACCTCCAATTGCATATGATATTACAATCTTATCTCCATCATTGAATATCAAAGATTTTTGTTGAGAGTTTGATTTAATTTCATTATTAACAATACAAAGGTAATTTGAGCTAAAGAAGTCTTCTGTATTAAGTTCCTTGTACAGATTTAAATTTAGTTCTTTCAATTTTTGAAGGAAGATAGCAAATGGCATATTAGGTGTCTGATGTTCTATTGTGAATTCATTGATAAATGATTTTTCCCTATTTGGTGAGATTATTTTTAAAAATACTTTCATCATTAGTTCCGGTATTATTAATTAATTTTTTAAGATTTTCGTGCAGTTATTACATGAGTGGAAATGTCTGTCCCTTTTAAAGGACAATATGTAAATGAATCAATGCAATCTTTGACATATGAGCAAAAAACACATTCTTTATCAAAATCTAATTCCTCTACCTTTGATTTAATATAATTTTGAATATTCTTATTGATAAAATCTAATCCAGAAATAAAACTAGAAATTGCTTCGTTAAATGGGACT
>JAEORJ010000010.1 GCA_016840945.1 Candidatus Gerdarchaeota archaeon | reverse complement strand
ATCAATCAAACTACCTAATAATTCTTCTGCTTCGAAAATCTTTTTTAAAATTTCATCAAATCTACCAATTTCAATCAAATAAGAAACATATAAATTTGCTAAATTGATTTCACATAAATGGAATTCTTTTGTTTTGCACCTCTCTTTTATTTCTTCTATTAATGATAATCCTTCTTTATAATTCCCGCTTAAAAATAAGATTTCTATTTTAATAATATTTAATTCTATGACATTTTTTTGATAAGGATCTTTTTTAGTGATAAAATTATCTATTTGTGATATTGCAACTTGGAATTCTCCTTTATCAATATGCATTTGTATAGAATTATAAATATCATTCAAAAAATTTCACTAACAAAAAATTACTTGCTGGTTTGATTTAAATATTATTGTTAAGTATCAAAGTTACAATAATACACAATTGAAGAAAAAAAATTATTCTTCAATCGAAAATTATATTCGACTGAAGAATGGCTAATTATTTCATTTACTAATAATGGCATTGACAATAACAATGGCAATGATGATGTCCACATTTGTATAAAGCAGCGTACCATAATGCTTGATCTGCTTGTAGGAATCCTGCACCGTAGTCAAATCGACCCCATGAATGATAAACAAGTCCACTGAAATCTAATACTGTCACATTTACACCTATCATTGGAAATCCACGTCGCATATTTTGACCAACACCGCCAGCAGCGATTTTTAGGATGTGTTCTATGTCTTTTTGTTTGAATTTTGGATATAATTCTAAGATTAGCGCAGCAATTGCTGAAACATGTGGTGTAGCCATACTTGTTCCTCGTACGTAGTAGTAACCCCAGTTGTCATTTGAGTAAAATGTTCCTTTGTAAGGACCAACGACCCATGCACCTATGCACATAACATCTAAGTCTTTGTGTTTTTGTCCTAAATCAGCATTTGGTCTTCCACTGAAACTTTCAAGATATACTTGATAATCATTACCAAAAACATCTGGAACGTTCAATTGTTCTGGAACATCAGCAGCCCATCCTTGATAGAGCATCTCAGTCCAACCACCAGCAGCAACGGAGATTACTTGATCATAAGCACCAGGCCAATCAAGTTGAGTTCCACGATTACCTGCAGCAGCTACCACAATAACGTTTCTTTTTATTGCATAATTAATTGCTTCTTCAACTAAAGGAAATTCTGCGGGTCCACCAAGACTCATATTAATGATCACTCGACCATCTAGATCTTTTGCTAAATCTGCAATATAATAAATTGCTGCAGCAATCATCTCTGATGAACCTCCTGAATCAGTGTAATAACCATATGGAGTTTCAACAACCCAAGCATCTAAACACAAAACTGGAATAATAGTTGCTTTAGGTGCTATACCTTCAATCCAATAGGTATCAAGGAAATTGAATCCCAAAATAGTACTTGTAACATGTGTTCCATGTCCACTAGCCCATCCAGTAATGTAGCCACGATCGTCTTTTAGATCACTGAAAACAACTTCTTGCAAATCATCATCCCACCAAGCATCATAAGAAAATCCTTTACCATATTCTGTAGCAATACGATCTTCTGGGAAGAAATCTTGCCAATTTGGAAGTAATCCTGTATCTAAAACTGCAATGTAAACGCCTTCTCCATCATTTGCTACATTCTCTTTATTGACAAGATCATGCCAATAGGGAATGATAGGATATAATGTAGCTGGATCAAAATCAGAAGTGTCAAAGCCATCTAAACTAGCCAAATAATATTCATCGTCGGGCATTGATAATAACTCAGAAGCTCTAAGAAAATTCGTTGCGCCTTTTGTTTGAGTTGTTATGACAAAGAAACCAGGAGTAACAATGCCGACCATTACTAATAACGCAAATAACTTTGTTTTCATAAAGGCACCCTACCTTCATAATTTCTTTCGAGAAATTACAGTATTGTTATCTTTCTAATCCTATTTAAATGGTTGTATTTTATTCTATTATTGAGTTTTTTTTAGAATAAAATACCAAACGTTTTTTATTACTAAACCTAAAAAAAATTAATCCTATATTTAATAACTAAATTTGATATAGAATCATAAGGTTACAAAAAGAGATTTTAGAGATATAATTAAAAAAAGAAAGATGATTGAAGTAATTATCGCTTTTTATATTTAGAGATAAAACTTAAACCATGCAATGTTAACATTATTATTATACTACCTATCATTAAATCAACAATAGCAGGGCCTAATATCAAACTAATAGTATTAGTAGGAGTAGAGACATAATTTAATGATATAGCTGTAAATTGAACCTCTGTATAGTTAATATAATTTGGTGTTGCATAAAGTAATAAACGAATAAAGTCTAAATTTCTTGTAAAACCATTTGAAACTAACCACATAGCACTTTGAATAACATCACCTGATTTTTTGATTGAACAAGTAAGGGATGAATTTGTCCGAGTTACGTGAAAAGAAATATTAGCTTCATTTGCGATTATTCCAACTGTTCGTCGATCTTCGATTTGATTTGGGAAACCAACTATTGTATAATTACCAGTATTTGATTCCCATGAATCATCTATTGTACACCAACAAATAGAATTAGCTTCTACAATATTACCACTTTCATTATGATAACTACCTAAAATTAAACAAATTGTATTTAACATTGATCCATTATAGAAATAGTTACAATCCACTTGTAAATCAAATTTAAATAATCCTTCATTTAATCCAAAAATATAATCATAACTTTCCCAAACAGTTGTTTCAGTTATGTTATATTGAATAGCCATATCTATTGATTGATTATTATTGATACTGCTTATTTCTGAACTATTAGCTGTTTGAGTGAAATCACTAAAATCAGAGAAAATATTACCGGATATATTAATATCTAATTCATTGGTATAATTTCCTATGCTAGAGGCATTGATAGGTAATATAGAAATTAAAAGATTGAATAGAAGAAAATAACTGATAAGAGATTTTTTCATCTTATTTTTCTCGCCCTCACAAATACTTTGTAGAATAATTATAATAATAATCTACACTAGTAATGTT
>JAEORJ010000086.1 GCA_016840945.1 Candidatus Gerdarchaeota archaeon | reverse complement strand
AGATTATATACCTCATGTTAGATTTCATAAAGATAACTTGACAACGCAACAAATTAACACAGATAAGAAACTTACAAATAATTAAGTGATGAACATAATAGTAACAATAGACGAAAAATATGTAATAAAATATCCTGTAAGTGGTACAACAAGTTACGATGAAATGGTTGCAGCTTATAGAGATAATTTACTTACATGGGGGATATTACCAAAAAGAGTATTAAGAGGTGATGGAGGAGCTAATTTAAAGGCTGATCTAAATGGTAATAATATACCGTTTGAGTTAACTCACTTCTTAATGGTGATGGGATTAGATAACGGTAATGTTGAAAATTATAATCCTTATATTAAAGTATCTGAGGCTGACATTGACAATGAAGTACCATTAGGATTATTAAATAGGATAGATATTTCTTATGATTATACTGATCCAGAGAATCCAGTAGAGATACAAACAGTTAGAACATGGAGAACGTGGAGAGATGATAATCACCCATTATCAGAACCTATTGATGGATATTATTATTTTCAATCAAACACATTTTTTAACTACCTAACGAGTTTTGAACTAATGATTATTTATAATAATTTAGATGCGGAGTTAGTTGATGAAATACCAACAAGATAAATTTTAGTTTAATTTTAAAATAAATACACATGAAAAAAGTAAATTGGGTTTTAGGTAAACCAAATGATCCACCTATTAAACCGCCTCAATAATGAGAATTATTGATAATAATATAACAACTATTCTTAGCATTGTATCTCTTGTATACTTTGCAGGAATAGCTTGTTATTCATTATTACCTGATTGTATTTATATAAATGAAAAAGCTCAATATATTTTCTATTGGATAAATAATACAGTATTTTTATTTAGTATAACATTTTTATTTGCTAATTTTGTTATAGAAAGAAGAACAAAAATATTATTGAGAGGATTATCTTTTTTTTTATTGTCATTAGGTATTTTTCAAATAATTAAAAGTTCAGGAATTGAAGTTAATCAGTATTTATGGGCATGGTTTTGTCCTCTATATATTCTATTTATAAAAATAATTATAAAATATGTCCGCAACTAATTATAAAAACAGATGGGTTGATATGGCAGTAAATATATCCGGTTCATGTATAATATTCTTATTTGGATTTTGGATAACATCTAGCAGGGCGGATAATGAATTAATTAAAGATAAATTAGAATTAAAAGCTGATATACCATACGTTGATAAGGCAATTAAAACACATGAAGAAAAAGAAAAAGAAGTCTATTTAAGACTTGAAAATCTTATAGTATTATCGCTTGAAAAGCAGGAAAGTATAGTAGAGAGTATTGATAAAAGACTTGAACGAATAGAAAACAATAGGCGATGAAAACACGAAAATTAATAATTCATTGTTCAGATTCACCGTACGACCACCATGGAGTCGAATCTATTAGGAAATGGCACAAAGAAAGAGGATGGAGTGACATTGGTTATCATTGGGTAATTGAGAGATCAGGAGAGTTAAAGAAAGGTAGGTTATATTACCCTGGGGCGCATACTTTAGGACAAAATAATGAAACAGGGATTTGTTTGTGTGGTTTGTCTGGTGAATTTAAAAATGAGCAAATGAAAACTCTTGAAACTTTCGTTAGAGATAATCATTTTAAAATATCAGAAATAAAACAACATTCTGATTTTGAGCCAAAAAAACCGTTTTGTGCAGGATTAACAGAAAGTCAAATTAAATACTTAAATAGTTTACTATGACTTACTTTCTACTTGGATGCATAGTTGGTTTAATAATAGGTGTATTTATAGGTGCCAATATATCGCCAGATACTATAAATAATATAGGAAAGATAAAACGAAATAATGGTGACATACAAATAGACCAAAATCAAAATAAAGAGCCTAAAAAAGGCTTATTTAAAAGAATATTTACACGTAAAAATAAAAAATCATGAAAAAGTTAATTGTAGTTATGATGCTATTCGTATCATTTAGTGTATTCGGACAGGAAGTTGAGCCGGAAGTTGTAAAAAGTTTTTTAGATATCATAATGGATAATTTAGTTATCGTTATTCCTTCCTT
>JAEORJ010000085.1 GCA_016840945.1 Candidatus Gerdarchaeota archaeon | reverse complement strand
TTTAAGAATCAATTCATCTCCAAAAGTAGAAGCAATAGCAAGAGGAGTGATAGGAATATCAGCAAGATTTGTAGTGGAAATACTAATTTCAGGTTTGGCACGACCACAAAGATCACCATCAATAACAGAAATGCCAAAACGAGAAGCAACTAGAATGGGGACAAGAAAATTACCAGCACCAATTTCAGTGGAAATCAAAGAATGGAAGTCTTCTTGAAGGTAGGTTTGAAGCAACTTTGTAGCAGAAAACATAGGCCAAGGATCAATTCTCTCAAGACCAGAAACGTGAGTTTGTGTGGCAGGAGTTGAGCGACCTCCAACCATACCAGAGATACAAATGAGAGCATCAATAGGTAAGTCATCAGGAGAGATGACATTAACAGAAAGATTATTTTCAAAAAGATAATTAACTCGAGACCAAGCTAATGATTCTTCCCCGCCACCTCCACAACCAAGGATTTTAGCACCAAAAATAAGATCATCAAAATCAGTTATAGTTTCGAGTTTCAAAACGACCTACTCCAAGAATGTTGCTTACATAGATACTAGAACAACCACAAAACATAGTAAAAAGAGTTTCTTGTGGAGTTAGTATGTATTTAGTAAAAAGAAAAGAGAGAAAATCTTTCTCTCCATGATTCAATTTAATTCTTGAACTATTGCTTCTTCTTATAATATTTAACAACAATAAAAGCAATAGTTGGAATTGCTAGCAAACTAATAATTCCACCGAATAATGGGCTGGTCTCTGAAGGTGAAGGACTTGGTGTGGGTGTTGGAGTTGGTGTTGGAGTGGGTTCTGCATTTTGTACGTTTATTGTAATACCATCTACTGCCCAATTACCATAGTTATCATAAGTATAAACATCAATGTTGTGATAGCCATCGGTAAGTAAAGTAGTATCTAAATCATAAGTGTAAGTAGTTCCTGTAGAATCAGTATAGTCTAAACTTGAGTCAACATAAAATTCTACTTTATCTATACCGCTACCTTCATCGGAGCAATCAACAGTAATCGTTACAGTATCAGAAACTACTGCAAGATTGCTTGGGCTTGATATTGTTCCTTCAGGATTAATATCATCTCCTACCATGAAATAATATACGCCTGTAAGGTCATAGTTACCGAATTCATCAGTCGAATTGATATAGAAGTTATATTGAGCACCATAATCATCCATGGGTATTAAACCTCTATAATGACCTCCACCAAGATCAACTGTAGTTGATGTAAACCAATCAACTGTATCCCAATAATGAATTATTACAGAACTAATATCACTTAATGCATCATGAACTTGGATATTGATTGCAGTGTCTTGATAGTAAACAGGCGTATGCTCATACCAAACATTGCTTACTTCAGGTTCTGAAGCATCAAGAACATAATGAAGATCATCAAAGAGTGCTTTTGTGACTATTCCTGAACCAGAAGCAAAGCAATATTGGGTTAGTCGAGTTATGCGATAATCATTTACTCCAAAAAGTGCCGAAGCATCATCATAGATATTTCTCACAAGATTAAACCATTCACCTGTTTTGTTATAATTATCTGCATAATAATAGCCAAAAGCGCTGTTATTGCTAGGTAGTATATCACTTGATGAACCAAGAATATAGGTCATAACATAGTAATCATTAAAAGAAATTTCAAAAGCAACTAGAGAATCTTGATCATCAACAGCATCAATTTTCCACCAATAATCAGTAAACATATCATAAGTAACTGGCAAGTAGCAATTCCGATAGGTAGTAACATACCCAACAGAATTATAAGCTGAAAGATTTAAGGCATGATCACCAGTGCGAGCTTCTGAGGTTAAATGAACATAATTATCGTCTTTATTTTCTGACCAGCTAACTAAGGGATTATCTGAAGACCAATACCAATCCTGTTCAAAAGAAGGATCACCCATAGGGTAAGTAGTTATTTGATAGTTATCAATTAGCAAGGTGACTTTAGAATTGGAAGCAAAACCTGCAGTAACACTAATGTAAGAACATAAAATCGAAAAGTCATTGAGGTTTAAAGCTGAAAGAACGGTGTAGAGATCGATTATTTGGGTATTCCAAACATTCCTTGAACCGAAATTTGTTGCTCCAAAATAATATTCACAAAAACTTGGATCAGTATAGTTGTAGGAAGGAACAATATCTGAATGTTCACCGAGATAATAATAAAGATAGACTAATGTGGTAGCATTTTGAGCTTGGATATAAATGTAAGCATTTTGATTCCCACCGCCACTAATGGTGTCATTATATTTCCAATCAAAGGAAATAACAAAATCACCAGGAGCAGTAGCATAATAACCTTGAGGGGGATAATCACCAACATAAAAAGCTGATTGAAGGGTTTCGTAACCATATGAGTTATCAAAGTAAGCATAAGCTGTCATATTCAAAGCTTTTTCGCCTTCAGTAAAATCGGAGGTTGTGATTTGCGCACTACCAGGACCTTCACTAGAATTGGTCCAAAGGTTACCTGTACCAGTCTCAAAATCACCATTATTTGAGAGATACTCAAATGTAGTGCTATTGGTTACACTAACATCATCAATAATAAATTCTGTAAAAGCTATTGCTGAAACCGGGGAATAAGCATAGAAATATAATTGTAAGACGTAAGGATTAGAAGCAGAACCAAAAGTTTCTTCGAAGTCTAAGGTGAGATTTCGTTGAACATTAATCCACGAACCAAGTGAACTGCGAATATCAAAAAAGGCGGTATTAGTGTTATTGGAATGGAAGAAATTATCATCAGAGAGGAAATAATAGAGGTAATAAGAAGTGCTAATAGTATAAACTCGAACAGTGAAATAAATTTGCCCTCCAGTAGCAATATCAGGGTTAGCGAGGGCTTTATACCAAAAATCAAGATAGATTAATTGATCAAGATAAGCAACTTGCGGAATATCATTAAGATAACGATAATTTTGAGCACTTGACCCACTTTGAGGGGTGCCTTTACCAGCGATATAACTAGCATAGGAACCACTGTGAACATCTAATTGATAAGTGGAATCAATATGTTTGTAAGTGCTACCCCAATAACCAAAGCCTTCAGGACCATTATCAGCATTAGCCTCTTCCATTTGACCATTAGAAATAATTGACGAGAGTAAAGGACTTTCACCACCAGCACCAGTGGGAAGTAAAAAGTCTTGTTCAGAAGTAACAATATTCTGCTGCAAGACATCAACAACATTAATTTGTTGAGAGGAATCAACAAATAACCCATGAACCCCAATTATTTGTATAAGAAATAAAATGGGTATTAGAAAAGAGATAACCTTTCTACTCAACTTATTTAATCAGAACCATTTTTAATGATGAATAAAAATATCTTGAATTATGCTTTTAAAGATGACTGACAGGAAAAAACTTTGATTAAAAGATTTGAATAACAAATCTAGTGTTCACTAAGCGAAATTAAAACTGGTCGGGGGAAAGTTCCCGGCCGACCAGGAAAAGGAAATAGGGATTTTTTATTAAATAAACACCTAATTAATTAAGTGTTTATTTGTGGGGAGAGAGGGACCGACAAAAAACAAGTTTTGTCGGTTACTATCACTATCGTTACCAAGATATAAATAATTTTCGAATTCACTAATAAAGCGCCAAAACCATTTTTATCGGTACTTTTGGCTTTTTTTCACCTCATTGTTTTTACTATTACGAAGGTTTTAAAATCATTATTTCTTTTATATTCATAGCTATGAATTTATCTTTCCCTTTAACTCCTGAGAACATTCGAGAGGAAATGAAAAAAGTTATTTCAGAGATAAAGGACGAAACTAATTGGGATTTTGCTCGGGATTTCTCAGCTGTTACTATATCTGTTGGCGATGCTCCAGAAGATGGTTCTCTCTTTGGTATTAGGAGATCAGCTACTGAATTAATTTTTGGCTCTTGGATTAGTGAATTATCTCCCAATTATTATCGAAATAACCTTTATGAATTTCTTATTATTCGTGAGTCTTTTGCTCTTTTCTTTACTGATGAAATCCTATTTCAGGAAAATTTTGATATTGTTAGTTATATTATAAATATTCTAGCTTTTAGTTACCTTAAGAGAATTTATAAAAAGAAATCCTTTGAATTAAAATATAACAATGTTCGCTCCCATCTCATTGTTATTAAAGAGACCACTCCTGAAAGTCATCAATCATTTATTAAAAAGGTTGATTCTCTTTTAACAATTGTATTAACTCAAAATCTTTCTATTCGTCTTGTTTTTGATACTTTCACTCATTTTCTTGATGATTTCGTTTTTGGTGAGATAGACCAAGATGAGATCCTAGACTATCTTCTTCGTTATTTAAGTAACAAACCTGAAGAAGTTGTAGCTCCAATTCGCCTTCGGCCTATTACTCTTGAAATTTTAAGTCATATTGTTGATCAAGGATTCGGTGTCTCTAGTTTAACTTTAGCTGATGAAATGAATATTGATAATACTTTAATTACTCGAGAATTGAATAAAATAACCAATCGATATAATGCTAAATTCCGTGTTGAGAAGAATTCTTACAAATTAGGCTTACATTATCATTCTATAATTGTTCGTTTTAAATCTGAAAACAAAAAACATCTCGAAAAAATCTTCAACGACCTCTGTAAGATAGATTATATCGGTGAGATTTATGAAGGTGTAGGTGAAGATGATACTTCATATCTTTATTCTATTACACTTTGTCCCTTCATTGTTGCTGATGGCCTTAGTAACCGACTTGAAAAATATTTCAAGAATAATTTCCTTGATTCTTTTGAGGTTAAACCTCTTAAAAATAGAATCTTTATGACTGCTTTAACTGAGAAAAGCTTTAAACCTTCACTTGAAAACTATCAAGGACTTCTAGACGGCTCTTTGCCTTGTATCAAGATTGAAACTTGGAACAATAATACCTTTAGTGATGATGTTCCATATAATTTTACAAAGGATGAAAGAGATCTACTTAGATTTTTATCTATTTATCAATCCCATAGCCTTGCTAATCCACAATCTTATCGTCTTTTTATGGAACCATTAAATGAGCTCTTAACTGATAACAATATAAGTATGAATTCAATGGATGAATTTCTAAGCTTCATGAACCGTTATCGTAATTTATTAATTGAAAAGGATCTGATTGGTTTTAGATTACAGCTAACATCAAGTAGTATGCCACTTAGCAATATGTTAATATTAAAGATAAATTGTAATCCAAATGATGATGATATTAAGGAATTACTCAACAAGCTAGCAATTTTTAGCTGGACTGGTTTTAATGTTGCTTTAGATAGCATTATCATGCGTGTTTTAGGAATTGACACTCAAAATCCCATAACTAAGTTATTAGTTGATGAAATTTCTAATTATGGTTTAACTGTGGAAAAATGGACCTCTAAATCAAAGCTTTGGCGTTATATACCTTATTCTGATTTATATTACTACGATGATAAAAAATGGATGTTAAAGTAAATAATTAATCAAAAAATAAATAGAAAAGGGAAATATGAAATTAATTTTTCATATTATCCGCCAGTGGGATCAAGTTCCTCTGAAGCTCCACCGCCAGGTGGTGCGATTACGTGATGAGCTCCTATACCGCCTGCGGCGATCATAGAGAGTATTAATAGGGCCAATGTTATGATTTTTGGTGAGATTTTCTTCATTGTTTATTCATTTCTCCTTTGGTGTTATTTAATTCATTAATTTGTTCTGAATCTCACTTAATAAAGAGAAAGAGACCAACAAAATTTCACAGAACTCGTATCTTTCCAACAAAAATTGTGGCAAAGGATAATTGTATTTTAGAAGTTAAAAAAATAACATAAAGAAGAGAAATAATTTTGAATAATTCAATGTTTTCTTCGTTTTCTTGCCCCTTGAATACCGCTAAAATCATCAGGTTTTTCCATCTCGTAAGCGACAAAATTTATCCCACAGGATGAACAGGTGACATTTCCTGGTTCATTTAATGCTTTACAATTTGGACACTCTATTTTTTCTTCCTTATACTCTCCAACTTTTATGGCCTTTCGTTTATCTTGATTACAATGAGGGCAAATATTTTTGCGTCTATCCATAACCTTGCCACAAACTGGGCATCTCCCAAATCTCTTCGCTTTTTCGTCTTGTATTACTCGCCAATTAGAAAATCTAGACATTGTATAATTCCATAAGGATATTATCTGACCGTTTATTTAAAGCTATTAGAATTCTCATCAATTTATTTAACAGATTATTTCTATTAATCATATTTAGTGAATTTCTTTACCGGTCCTATAGTTTTTCTGAAAATATATTCATGTAGACCTACATCTATGAAATCCTTCACTTCACCTATTATTTCGTAACCTTCTTTTTGATAAAATCTAACAGCATCTGTATTAGTTACTGAACAGATCAAGTAAACATTTGGTAAATTATTGCTAAAAGTAATATTTTCAACATATCTCATTAATTGAGAACCAATATTATTTCCTCTCAGGTCCTCTCGAACTACTATTCTTCTGATATAGTTTCCCCAGAGAAAATCATCTTTCATGGCAATAAATCCAACAACCTCATTCATATATAATGCAATAAAAACCATTTTTTTATTTAACCTATCTCTGAGAAATTTCGATGCCTGTTCTTTTGTTAACTTGAACATTGTCCATGGAAATGTTGTTATAGTTATATCTGCACAAATATCAATGTCTTCTGGGATTAATTCACGAATAGTTACCTCGATAATTTTCTTTCACCACTTTTTCTTTCTTGCTAATTAGTATTATTAATAAATTCTTCTTTTGTGCATATTTGCTGAAAAGAGCTGGTATGGTTTACAATATTTCTGCTTCTTTATAGAATTCTGCGGAGTATATATACTCATTTTAGAATTAGTTTATAGTAGGAAGGAAGAAGATTCGGGGTTTCGACAGCCCCTTTTCCAATTTGGTTCATTTCTCCTTTCCTCCCTTACTCTACTCTAATCCACCTCCAGAATAACTACAAATCATCTTCATTGTTGGGTCCTTTCGAGGGTGCCAATTTGATTCATTGGTTATTATTCTGGAGGGTTTTTTCTTATAAGTTGTTTCACGAATTGATAAGTTGTTTTCATCCTTCTATTAAAAGAAATCTCAAAGATAAAAGTTCACATTATCTCTATTTCCTCTTCATTTTTGTCGAATATTGCTTTTACTCTCTTTTTTATTTAAAAAAATAATATTTTAGTAAATGGATAATTTTAAAATTTAAAACCAAAAATTTTAAATTCTCCATAGACTATTTTTCCTCTAACATTAAGTAATTCTTAATGTAGTTTGGAGTGGTAAATTTTGAAAATAAATAGAAAAGTTGTCTTTCTCACGATAACCTTGCTAATCATGACAGCTAGTATGGCTTTTGTGAGTGTTTCTAGTAAAGATTTAGCTTTAACAGCTTCTACAAAAAGAAAGCCACAACCAGATCCTGAACCAACTCCTTGGGTAAAAGATGACCTTGTTCAAATTTTACCATGGTGGAATGATATTATTGATGTTGAAAAACAATCATATACTGGTGTTGGATCTGTTGTTGTAATTATCGACACGGGATTAGTTAGCAATTGGAAAGATTATTTCCCTGAAGAAAATATCCTCGTAGATTACTGTCGTTCCTATACACAAGAATTAGGAAAAGATAAAATTGCTTGGAATGCTGATACAGAAGGTCATGGAACAGCTGTTACTGGTACAATTATTGGTTACCGATTAGATTCTGATACTGACTATTGGGTTCAAGGTGTCGCTGAAGATGCTAAAATCGTTATGCTTCGCTGCCTTTACTGGATAGGCGGACAACGTAAGAACTATGTTTCTCCCACTGAAATGATAGACAATTGGGCAGAATGTATCAACTACGCCCGTAGCTTACATGCAGGTGCTTTGTCAAGTTATAATATGGTTATTTCCATGTCTTTAGGCTATGAAGCAACCAATGCATTGCTTGATACTGCTATCGCTGGTGCAGAAGCTGAAGGTATCGTTATTAGCACCTCTGCTGGTAATGAAGGTCCTGGCGCTGACACAACAGCATATCCTGCAAATAATCCAGCTGTGACTTCAGTTGCTGCTTGTGGTTATGTAGGTCTAACAGATGCTTATGGTCTAGCAGGAATTAGCACCGATTTGCCAGAAGAAAATTTCGCTGGTGTCTTTCTCTCTGAATTCTCCTCTCGAGGTAAAGTTGATGTTGCTGCTATTGGTGAAAACTTAGTTTTACCATACTATGGAGGCTATTATTACATTAGTGGAACTAGCTTTAGTTGCCCTCAAACATCAGGTGTTTATGCTCTTATGTTTGATGCTTTTGGAGCTATGTCTGTTGCCTGGCTAGAAGGTCATTTACAAGCAACAGCAGTAGACTTGGGTTATACTATTTACGAACAAGGTGCTGGATTTATTCAAGCTGATGCTGCAACACAATAGCTTCAGCTTCTTTTTTTCTTTTTTTAATCCAACATTATTTCATGTGGTCCTCTAGACCAACCTCGTATAAGTTTGGGTTTGATTTTTAATAATGTGAAATCTGGGTCAGTATAACCTTGAGGGTAGTACATCGTCCAATTCTCAACCCAGATATCTTTCTTAAAATTCATATCCTTAATGATCTCTGCTTCACCTTGAATCATAATCCCCTTAATTTCGTCAGGTAAGCTATAATAAATTGCAATCCTTTTATTTTCAGTAATCTGTTTCATTTTAATTGATGACGTATTTGTAGAGATATAAACGGAGTAAGGATCATTATCATATTTTTTAATTGCTTCTGCTGGTCGAGGAAATTTCTCTTCATTTCTTAAATTAAAAACAGCTCTAATAGATGGTTGTCCTTGCTCATCTATTGTTGCTAAATAGCCAGCATAAGTTTTTGATAATAATTCCATCACTAATTTTTCAGTTTCTTCTTTTGTCATCTAAATCAATCCTTAATATTAAACTCGACAATAAGTGTTAAACATTTCTAAATTATTTTTTTGTCGACCAATAGGTACTTCTATTTTTCAACCAAGCAAAATAATTGCTTAAAATTTGTCTATGATCAAATGCTAATTGTAAATCCTCTATCTCTTTCAATTCAAAACTTCGACAATCACCTGCATCATCGCCTGCTTTTGGTTCACCAGTGTAATTACAAATGAATACAATGGATATCGTGTGTTGCCTTGGATCTCTATCTTTAGTAGAGTACGCTCCTAATATAGCAATGGGTTCAATTTGTACTCCTAATTCTTCTGCCATCTCACGTGCTAATGCTGTTTCAATTAATTCCCCTTCTTCAACCATGCCACCGGGTAAAGCCCAAAAATTGTGGAAAGTTCTCCCGGCCCTTTTTATTAGAAGAATTTTCCCATCTCGAGATAAAATCCCATCTACAGCTACCCGCATAACCAATCAATCCATTAACAGCTCTCGTTCCAAATCGACTAGTTTTTCAACAACGCGTTTGCCTTTTTTTGTTAATTCATAATATAACCTTCTGGAGCCTTCAATGTTAGTTAATTTTATGAGTCCGAAATTTAACAAAATCTCTCGAACCTTGATTATTGTTCGATCATTCATTCCTAACTTTTGCAATTTACTACCATGCATTTTCCCCTCATTCCAGAGGATAATAAGCATTCTGAAGGTATCCTTTTGATTGTTCATATGATAGATTAACATCTGATCGTCTGCATATTTTGACATAAGAATAAAATGCTGTTTCTACTTTATTTCTCTTTTCCATAATTAGTCGATACAAGCATAAGTGCACCCGGAAGCTCTTTTCCTCAAACAATCCTTTAATAAAATCGCTATTTCATTGATACTAGTAAAATACTCCGAAGGACTAGTAAGAAAAAACGCATTTCGTATATCGTAAGAAATAACAGTTATTTCGTAAGATGTGAGAAATGACTCCATTTTCGAAAAGGTGAGTTATTTCCTCAACCGTTTTATTTATATTCCCAATTTATTTACATTCTATTACTAAGTTATTAATAGAAATAACTACAAAGTCCCTCGAGGGGAAGTATCACAATGTCCGAAGAAATTTTACAGGAAAAAGCGTTAGTAATTGACAACGGCACTGGCTTGTCTAAAAACGGTTATGCCGGAGAAGATCAACCTAGAAGCGTCTTTCCAACACTAATTGGTTATCCAAAATACCAATCAATCATGACTGACGTTGAACACTATGTCCGAGAATACTATATCGGAGAAGAAGCCCTCAACTTAAGAGGTGTCTTGAAACTCCTTTATCCAATCGAACACGGTACTGTCGAAGACTGGGATGCCATGGAAAGAATATGGCACTTTACATTCTACAATGATTTAAGAGAGAATCCAAATGAACATCCAATTCTCTTAACTGAAGCACCTTTGAACCCTGAACACAATCGTGAAAAGATGGCTGAGATTATGTTTGAAACATTTGATGTTCCAGCCATGTACGTATCAATGCAAGCAGTTCTTTCACTATATGCCAGCGGTAGAACAACTGGTTTAGTTGTAGACTCTGGTGACGGTGTAACTCACATTGTTCCTATCTACGAAGGTTTCGCATTAACACACGCAATTGACAGAATAGACTTAGCAGGTAGAGATATTACCAACTACTTCAGAAGACTCTTACGACAAAAAGGTTATTCATTAACCAGCAGTGCAGAACTCGAGATTGTTCGAGACATAAAAGAAAAACTCTGTTACGTCGCTTTGGATCCTGAAAAGGAATTACAATTAGCTGAAAAAGTTTCAGGTATGGAGAAAACTTATCAAATGCCAGACGGAAACGTCCTAACAATTGGCACTGAAAGATTCCTCGCTCCAGAAGTATTCTTCCAACCACAACAAATAGGGAAAGAAGCACAAGCATTAGATGATGCAATCTTCCAAGCCATCAACAAGTGTGATGTAGACTTAAGAAGAGAATTATACCAAAACATCGTCTTGTCAGGTGGTTCAACCATGTTCAGTGGTCTAAAAGAAAGACTTCACAAAGAATTAACTGAGCAAGTACCTGAAGGTATTGAAGTCAAAATCATCGCTCCACCCGAGAGAAGATACTCAGTATGGATTGGTGGATCAATCCTCAGCTCACTCAAAACATTCCAAAAAATGTGGGTGACAAAGAAAGAGTATAAAGACCTCGGCCCTAGCGCTGTATTACGATGCTTCTAAGCATCATCCCTTTCTTTTCTTTTTTGCTGAAAAAAGCGGATGGGCGAAAGAAGTATCCACTTCTTTTTTTATTTTCCTGATTTTTCCATTTTAATCTTTTTTAATCATTATTTCTTTGCTTATGTTTCATTGCACTTTTTTGCTTTTAGGTTAGCTCTTTTTTCGTTTTCTATGTGCGATAACTCCCGCAGCAATACCCCCTATAGTTATTCCTCCTATCGTGCTCCCAATAACGGCATTACGTATTCGATGTTCCGAACTGCTAACATTCATCTCAAAGTATATTTGGCTTTCAACAAGTTTTGTTGGATAGATACTAAAACGACCAGCAGCACTATAGAATTGTGAACGAACTGTTAGTTGTAGTTCTGGTGTAAAATCTTTTGGAAGTGCTTGAGTGAGAGTATAGGGTATTGTTAAGTCAACAAATTCATTTTCAAATAGCGAGTAATTTTGAATGGGTGGTAGATTATGTATGGTTAAATGAGGTGTATTGATGCACGAAAGATTGGTCACTGAGAAGGTATAATGAATCTTTGTAGGATTTAGTATTCGAATGGTAAGCATCCCCTCCGATGCTTTATTTGGTAGATATCGTGGTGTGGTAAAATATCGCAATCTAAAACATGCTCGATCTGTTAATGAAAGTCCTAAGATGAGGTTGTCCGATTGCGACCCTTTATACAACTGTGGATAGCGATTGAAATAATCAAAATTCTGGTTGAATCGTGTCACAAGTTCTTGACGAAGGATTGGAAAGTTAAAGAAATCGCAAACAATAAGATGACCAGCAAGATAACTTGTAAAAACATTCAGTTGTTGTTCTGTGGTGACATTATCATAGCCACTAATAGTGCTTTCAACTAAGGAATACATTTTCTCAGTAATGTTAGAGCTAAACGGAATCTCATATCCTAATTCTCGAAGAAGGACATATGCTTGTATTGTATTTCTAACACTAGGCATATTATCCTCCCATATGGGACCTTGATAGGTATTCTGATGAAAGAAATAAAGATTTGGTATAGATTCATTGGTGTTCTGAAGTGAATATATGAATTCTTTGATACCCGAAAGATTACTTGGTTGTTCTCCAAGAGCTTTTAAAACATAATAACTATCATAGGTCGCTGGAAG
>JAEORJ010000084.1 GCA_016840945.1 Candidatus Gerdarchaeota archaeon | reverse complement strand
AGAAATGATATGGCAATTTTTATTATCAATATTATCAATGTTAGTTTCCGTTGTCACTGGGTGGACTGCTTTTGGTGTGCCATTATCAATCATGCATTGGATGATGATTCCAGCAATGCTAGCTGGAATAATGACTTTCTCTGGAATAGGAATGATTGGTGCCAGAATTGTTAAATCACCAAATGCTGCAGGAGCAATAGGGAATGTTCTTACATATCCAATGATGTTCTTATCAGGAGCATTCTTTGATGTGTCACATATTCCCGCACTCTATTATATTTCCAAAGCTTTACCACTTACCTATATAGTTGATACCATGCGAGCTGCAATGGTCACTAATAACATGCCAATTGCTTGGATGAATTTAGGGATTAGTTTTGGACTTGCTGTTATCTTTATGGGAATTGGTATATTATTCACTAAATGGACAGAAGATTAAACTCTGTTCGTTTACCCTTTTATTTTTAAATAATAACAAAGATAATTTGATGAAAAGCATCACTATGATAAGAGAGGAAAATGACAATTAATTAAACTATAATTTCAATATTAATTGACCATTTGCCTTGTATTCGTTTTAGAATAACATTGAAACTGCCAATTAATAGATAATAATCATCTTCTTCTGGTAAGAGTTGGATGTTCTTTTGATCAAATTGATTAATCTTTGGAAAAACTTTGACGTCATTAATAATTATCCATTGGTCATTTCTGCGATCCCAGAACATTACAACATTATTTTCAAGAACAGTTTTTGGTAGCTTTATTGGATGAGCCCAAAAGAATGTATATTTACCTCTTTTTCTTTCTTTAAGTTTGGCAATATTTTCCAATAGTTTATTTGAGTCACTTTGTTTAACCATTTATGTTCAGCTATATATGATGCTTAATCATTATAAATTTGTTTAAATTGTAACAGGATTTGCTAGTGGATAAAGGTCTGTATAGTCACCACCATCTATTGCATATACAACGCCTTCATTCCAAACAAGTTCATTCCAATAATTACCTTCACTAGTAGTAGGGTTATACCAAAATACAGGATATTCTACATGATAATGTACTTCATAATAAACTTGACTGGAATTATCTGCTAGAAAGGCTTGATAATTATTATAATAAAAATTATTATAGTAGAAGTAGAGATGATTACTATCATACGAATTAATAATACCATAAAGTGTGTTATTGGTGAATGTATTGTAAGTGATATTGGTGTGATCTACTGCATTTATTTGTAAGCCTTCACCATTATAGTTAATTTCATTATATTCAAAATTCAATGCATAACCATCTATTACACAACCTATTTCAGTGTTATTTTTGAAAATGTTATTTGTTATATTGCTATAATATCCGGAATAATCTAAACCATGTCTATTATTTGTTAAGTTGTTATGACTTATAGTGCATAAATTACTATGCTCTAAATATGCACCATATTGAACATTAGAATAAATGTTGTTATTTATCATAGTGATATTATCAGTAAAATATGTATACAAACCTCCAGTATTATCATGAATTTGATTGTTGTAAAGCAATAAATTATTCGAATGTTTAGAATCCAAGCCAGTATAATGATTAAAAATATGGTTATAACTAATTATTGTATTAATTGAATTTTCAATAGATATTCCATAAGAATAACTACTATCGTCTTGTTTAAAACAAACATTTCCAGTGATTTGATTATTTGTATTTGTTATCCCAGAATACCATTTAACATCAAGTATAATACTATTACAAATATTTTGTTTGATTAAAGTTTTATGGCTATTAAATAAAACAATATCACTATTACCAATATTATCAATTATTACACTCTCAATAGTATTTTCTATCAATATTAATGACAGAAAATTATTATTAGTAATTAAAGCTGTATTCTCAGCAGCATGATTGATATAAATTGCATTTCTATCAGCTTTAATTGAACAATTCCTTATTTCAAAAAACGCAGTTGTCTCTTTAATTAAAATGCCATTATCTTTTGTAGTATCAATCATTAAATCACTAATGATATAGGGATCCTCCTTCGTGCCACTACCAGGAAAAAGATATTTGTAGACAAAATCACTATCCCGTAAAATGACAATCTCACCACTATTTCGAACTTCAATATTCTCGTTCCAGATATACATTGGAATAGGTAACAAAAAACTCCCAGCAAGAATTACTATAACTATACTACCATAGAAGAATTCAAAGAGTGTGAAATTACTTCTTTGCTTTCCTGTTTTAATGAACCAAATTGTATATGGGATAAGAACAATAGAACCCAAACCTAAGAAGAAAAACAAAGCTAATAAAAAAATCATACCAAAATCCCAAAAACCACCAATATAGTGTATAAGACTAATAACAATAGGAATAGAAGTAAATAAAACAAATAGTCCAATCCCTATAAATAGCCCAATCTGAGTTATTTTTTTCATAGTGATAACTCCCAATTAATTAATTATTGCTTTTTTGTTTAAAAAACATTACCAAATAGAAATTGGGCTCATCAGAGGATAAGGATCAACATATTGGTCTATATATGGATCGCCATCTAGTTCATACTCTACACCTTCATCCCAGATTAGATCTGACCAATAATTACCTTCATTGGTCAATGTATCACACTAATAAATAATAAATCTAAGAAAATCGATTAGTGAAGGTTAATTTTCTAATAAAGTAAATTTAATAATCATTTTTGTCGTTAGAGTAATTATCGTAGTTTTAATTGTTGTGAGAACATGCCCACTAAAGAGACATTTTTCGCCAATCCAAATAGATTGGAACATGACGAGGTTTTACGCCAGTCGGACAGAGTTATAGCTATACCTTTTGTTTCTGAAGTGTTAAATGCCTTCCCACAATTCATAGTAATTGTTAATGATTATCGACAAGTGGTTTTTGCCAATGATATTTTTCTTAAAGCGTTTGGTGTGGAGAAATTTGAAGATGCTCTTGGGCAAAGACCAGGGGAATTAATACAATGCATACATGCTAACCAAACCGAAAGCGGTTGTGGAACTGCTATCGAATGCCGATATTGTGGTGTAGTGTTAACCTTACTTGAAAGCCAAAAAACAGAAAAAGAAGCTAGCAATGATGCGAGAATCACTATTAAAAATCTTGGTAAAATAATCCCTCTTGATATCAATGTAATGGCAAAACCAATTCAACTAGACAATGAGCCATATACATTGTCATTATTAGTGATATAAGTAATATGAAAAGAAGAGAGAATTTAGAACGAATATTCCTTCACGATATCGTTAATACTGCCAGTGTGCTACAATATCAAATGGAACTTTTCCCATCAGAGACTTTAAGTAATGAACAACTAAAGCGATTCAAAAAAATAAGCGCTGAAATAAAAAACATCATGGATGATATTCAAGCACAAAGAGATCTGCTTAAGATTGAAAACAATGAATTAATCCTTGAATTCACAAAAACAAATACTCTTGAGCTCATTCAATCAGCAGTATGGACCATTTCTTCACACAATTGTGCTATTGATAAAGTGATCATCATAGATGAGTCTAGCAAATCAATTAATATAAATACAGATGAACGATTAATTAGAAGAGTTCTTGTTAATCTTTTGAAAAATGCTTTAGAAGCGAGTAAAAAGAAAGAGATTGTAAAAATCGGCTGCAATGAATTAGAGAGTGGTATAAGTTTTTGGATCCAAAATAATATTGTGCTTTCTGAAAATATTAAATCACAGATATTTCAAAGGTCATTTTCAACAAAAGGAACTGGACGGGGATTGGGTACATATAGTTCAAGAATAATTGTTGAGGATTACTTAAATGGGAGAATCTATTTCGAATCAACTGAAAAAAATGGAACTATTTTCTATGTAGTATTAGATGAAAAAAAGAAAGAGGAAGACGTTAATTAATAACGTCTTAATAACTATCTTGATGGAATTTTACTTTTTCTTCGAATTACTATAACCACTGTGGTAATTATAGCTGCTAGAAGAACTACTCCACCAGTTATTAGAAAAGCTACTAAAGCAGGATTGTTGAAGATCGGTCTTTTATATTCAAAATCGAAAGTTACCTGAATGGAATACAAATAAGCTGTTTGATATGTTTCATTGTCAAAAATAGCCTGCCATTGTAAGGTTTTTCCTTTATTAGCAAAAACATGAATTGTACCAGGTGTAACATCTTCCCAATGAATACCATCAACTGACATCTGGAAAGTAATAGAGGTGCCATCTGGTATCTTACCATCAAAAAACAATGTGGCATTAGTTATGGTTCCATTTGGTAAAGTGTGAATTGGTGTTGATCGTGCAAAATTATTTGCTCCTTTGTAAGTCGTAGCAGCGCTTCTAAAATGTCTTAGGATAACTAATGAGTCATAATTAGCGACGTAGGTAAAATCTCCATCAGTAGTTATCTGGAGGGCACCTGTTGCATCGGGATACCTGCTTAATTCGATTGGATTTGTGAGATAAGACACATTATAGAAAGCAACACCGTTTCCTCGTTCAGCACTGGCTACATATCGTCCAAAGCTCCAAACACCCCACGAAGTAGCTGAAGTATTACTTGGTGTTGTAAATGCATAAGGATTAATTACATTACAAACGGTAAACCAATTACCAGCACCTAAATAGCAAACATCACCATCGACTTGAATATCATACATTGGAACATCTCGAGGCGCACTGAAGGTTAAAAATGGGCTATTAAAATTGGTGATATCATAACAACTGAGGGTATCAGTTCCAGCAGAAACACCTTCGACCAAATAAACACGAGGACCTTGCACCCAAATAGCAGTAATGTTGTTATGATTACCAGGAATGAAGTTATTTATCAGATTAAATACATGATTATCAGAGACATTCAGAATAGCAAATCCTGTTACAAAACCAATGAATAAGATTTCACCTCGTATTTGAATATCAGTTAATCCGCTACCACCAATATAGTTAATGAGTTTAATATCGGCTGGATTAGAAATATCAAAAATATAAACACCACTTGGAGCTACACCATAAAGGAATCTACCATTGATATCAATTTTTATTATTGGAGTACCAACATTTGAAAAGTTACCCAGAATAGTTGGATTAAGAGGATCACTGACATTTATTGCGTAAACACCATCATATCCACATGCAACATAGGCTACTTTATTAACAACTCGAACATCCATAGCTAAAGGCAAAGGTACAGCATTGGCATACCAAGAGCTGGAAAAATCGTCAACATAACCAATTGAAACGGTATAAGCACCATTCTCTGTTCCTACCACTAGAATGCCATCAAAGAGAGCTACATCGTAAGTAAAGGGGAGTGAAGGAATATCTGATACAAATAAAACATTAGTGGGATCAGTAACATCTAAAATCTGCACTCCACCATTCTCATCTGCTACGAAAAGGCTATTGTCTTGTTTTGCTAATTTTCTAGCTGAACCGGGAGTATTAAAAGTGCTAATTAGTGTGGGATTTGTTGGATCTTGCACATCGATAATATGAACACCTGCTGTACCAGCGGTGACATAAGCAAAATTTCCATCTACTAATACATCAGTAGCATTTCCAGTAACGCTCAAATGGCTTTCTTGTGTTGGATTTTGTTTATTGGTAATATTTAGAATATAGAAACCAGCAGTGCTAGCTGCTACATATACAAGCCCACCAGTTACTTCTATTCCAAGAGCATAACTATTAATCCATTCACAATTGACAATAGAATTCATCGCAAATGGCGATTCTAAGTCTATATAACGTAATGAACGACTATTCGCTACTTTATATGAAGTATAGAAAGCATAATGACCATAAAATTCTATGTCTGTGACAAAGTTATCAGTTCCATAAGCCCACGTCCAGGTGGGATTATTTGGATCTTCAACATCATGAATAACAATTGAATTTTGGACTACAGAATATTGTCCTGCTACGAGACAATCGCCTTCAACTGCTATTGCTTTTGTTTCTGTATGAGCAACTTCAATTCCCATTAGTGCTATATCTGATGGGTCATTGATATCCAATATGGTGATAGCATCAGTTTGTGATAGACTATATAAAGCAAGGTAAGCTTCTCTTCCTTGAACTTCTACATCAACAACTGGTGATTCTGTATAATAATAATCTAAAATATCTAAAGAGAAATCGCGAGCTTTGGTCACTGTTCCTGAACCCCAACCAAAAGCAGTTGAGGAGTCATCTTTGAAAGTGGTTGATAGAAAGGTGTCTGAATAAGAACTTGAATTAATAGTCAATAATTGTTGATTATAATTAAACCCAAAACCTAAAGGGACCATAATGCTTGTTATTGAGAATAAACTTAACATAAATACAACAAGCAAAATTCTTTTTCTTTGTATTTTCATTATCTTCCCTCAAAAATACTAAAAGATATTTAATAGTAGATGAATAACAATAATTTATTTAAATCAAAATATTTTTTGCTTATTTTTAAGCAAATAGACCATATTTGACTGAAAATGAACAAAATATTAGCTTATTGCTAATATGAATATGGTGTAAAAACACTTCGAGTAATTCTTAAAAAGTTAATGACTATAGAAATAATGATATAATTTATTTTGAGTGATTAGAATGGCTATTCTAACTGCAAAACAAAAATTCTTTTATGGGATCTGTCGTTTTGGGACTAGTATTTTTATGAGTGTCACTACACTCGCTACAGTTTGGATTTATGATAATATCTTTGGTTTAGAAGATTACCCTTACTTAAATTCAGCTGCAGCAGCTGTAGGGAAGATAATTATAGCATTTTCAGGTTTTATTTTTGGTTATATTTCAGACATACTACCAGGTTCGAAAGTTAATCGGAGAAAAATTTTCATTTGGATTGGTTCTCCAGCGATAGCAATATCGTTCGTGATGATCTTTTTACCTCATTTATTCATTCAACCAACAAGTACTTGGTCAATCTTTTCATGGTATTTAGTTTGGAATTCATTATTCAATCTCTTCTATGGATTCTTGTTAACACCTTATCAATCATGGATGACCGAAATTACTACTGAGGATGATAGAGTTGGCATGTCAGGCATTCAAAATTTCACAAATCTTTTTTCCAATTTATTAGGATTCGGTTTTGTGTTTCTTATTCCCGGTTTGTTAGATCTAGAAGGTGGAGGATTAACAGGTACAGCTAATATTGTATTAATTAGTTGCATTGTAGGTTTTGCTGTAATAGAATTTCTGTCGTTCCTACCAACATTGATTGCTATTAAAGAAAAACCTGTTGAACGTGTTGATAGGAATCTTATCAGAGAATTTAGAGTAGTACTAACAAACAAAAATTATGTTATCTGGTTCATGGCTCAAGGAGTTTATTCCATGGGATTGACACTCATCAATGCTTTGGTACTGGATTTTGCTACTGATATCCTTCAATTTACAGGATTTACTCAAACAGTAGTTTTCGGTCTATTGGTTTTTGGTACAATCATGGTTTGTTTTCTAGCTTGGATTCCCTTATCTAAAAAGATTGGCAAGAAGTGGTCAATGATTATTAGTTTTATTTTTCTGGTTGTAGTTATGCCTTTCTCGATGATATTTAAGATTCTTACCCCCGGAACATTAACCTTTGAATATCTTGGTTATCTATGGGCATTCCTTATAGGTGTTGGTTTATCAGGGCCATATCTCTTCCCCTATGCTATCGTTGCTGACATTGCTGATAAAGATGAACGTGATACAAACGAATCTCGAGCTGGTATGTATAATGGTTTCAATTCCATTCCATTGAATATTTTTCAAGCACTTGCATTATTACTTGTGGGATATCTTAATCCTGAAAGTATTACCTCGAGACTTTACTTGCTTGGTCCATTAACTGCAATTTTCTTCTTAGCGTCTATACCAATTCTCATCTTGGGCAATTTTGATCCATTCATGAAAAAAGGACAAGATATGGAGCTAAATCAAGAAAAAATAGTTACAGAAGGTGATTAAGGTATCATTGTTGTTTGGACATAGACCATTTGACTTCAATGATTTCTTTAAACTGGTAATGAATGGGAAAATTGATTTCTCTAATCTTAATTATATAGATGTAATGAGAAATTCAATTGATGCTGGTTTCAAACATATCGAAATTACTGGTGACATACCAAATGTTTTACCAGGTTTACTCTCTCCCAACGAAATTAATCAACTAGTTGAGATAAAGAATGAAGAGGAGATTACTTTTTCTGTACATCTACCACTTTGGGCTATGGAACCTGCAGCATTTAATGAACATATTAGGGATGCATCTATAACAGCTTTTATTGATTGTATTGAATTGACAAAACCATTAGATCCTATTTGCTGGGTTATCCACCCAACCGGAGCTTTAACTGTTGAATTTATGAATATGAACTTACCTGATTTTGCAAAGGAGCTTATTGCAAGTCAATTTTGCACCTTTGTTGAAGAATCTATTAGCAAATTATTAACTAAGATTGATATACCATCAAAAAAAATTGCTATCGAAAATATTGAGTTTCCCATAAAGAAAATGGCTCCTATTATTGAAAAATTCGATTTAAGTATTTGCTTTGACACAGGTCATCTTATGGCAGGATATTCTGGTAAGATTGGTGTTATTGAATTTATTAACAAATTTTCCAATAGATTGGTAGAATTACACTTGCATGATGGTGCTTATCCAAGAATTGATCATAAAGCATTAGGAAAACATGATCTACCAGTGATTGAACTCCTATCAGCTTTAAATGATAGGAGCTTCCAAGGGCCATTAGTTTTTGAATTATCATTAGATGAAGCTAAAGAATCAATGCAATATATTCGAAACCATATTCCAGAGGTTTTGGAATAATCAATAATTCCTTACCTCTTTTTTTATGACATTTCTATCTGTAAATCTTTATTGGTTTCAGAAGAGAATGTTTACACCTAATAATCATTGTTTTGTTAGTGCTTTATATTTAATCTCACTTTGAGCAGCTTTCTCTTTTTCACCAATATGATTATAACATAAAGCTAAAGATCTCCATACCTCTGCGAAATTAGGTTGAAGTTTTGTGACATACTCAAAAGCTTCAATAGCTTTTGTAACATTTCCACCATTACCAAGTGCTGTTCCTAGAAAGAAAATAATTTCATAGTTATTTGGAACAATCTTGTTAAGTTCTGCAAGTATCATTACAGCATTAGAATTATTCCCGGTTTGTATGTCTATTTTAGCTAAGATAAAAGGTGCGTCATGATTATTTGGTTCTATTTTGAATATTTGCTGTAATTTCTCTCGAGCAAGGTCATATTTCTTCTGATCGGCATAAATTATCCCCATTTGCAATAAGCTAAGTAAATAATTAGGTTCTAATTTTAATATTCTTTCATGATACTCTAATGATTTTTCATATTGCTGTGTTTGATAGTAAGCTTCAGCTAATGCTTTCAAAGCAACCAAATCATTTGGACATTTGTTAATGTTACGCAAATACTGTTCTATTGCTTCTTGTTTTTCTCCTTTAAGCCATTGATATTTAGCAACATTATTATAAGCTTCGTGAGGGGCGTTTGTAGGCATATAAGCAATTACGTTAATTATTGCATCAATCGCTTTTTGATATTCTCCCATTTGGGCATAACATTCGGCACTATTCATTCTTAGATACCAATTAGGGGGACTTGTACTTTCACATTGTTGAAAGTATTCTAAGGCAGTTTGATAATCTTGTAATTCCCAGTAAACATTTGCAATATTATTTAATGTGATGCTATTTTTTGGTTCTTTTTCTAATACTTTCATAAAGCCTTCAAGAGCCTTTTTGTATTGCTTATCACGTGCTAATTTTAGCGCTTCTTTGTGCAAATTATCCAATTTTTTATCTTTAAAGTAATTAACTTCAAAAGGCATTTTAATTCCCCAATCTTTGTTGTAAAAATAACTCGACTGATTACAAATATCAGCTATAATTAATTGGATTAATTAACATTTTTAAAACGAATTTAAATTCTAAGACTACTATTTTCAGAAAAATTTGTGATTATAATAAAAGAGAACAAAGAAATTCTCTTGTTCTTTTACCAACTACTTACATCCACACGCCATTCGTTGTTATCCTCTTCATCTATAATGATATGTATTGGTACCTGACCTTGAGGTTTACCATCTTTATTTAATCGATGAAAAAAGAGTTTGATGTGAGTATCACTACTTTGCTGTTCATCCTTATGCTTAAAAGTGTAGGAATAACCATATTGTTCTTTATATCGTTGACCTGTCTTCCACCAGTAATAAGGTGAAGAACCATGGTCATCTATTCTATTTTGTAATGATTTCTTTATGGTTTTTGCCCATTCCTCTTTGTCACCAGCTAACAATAATTCATAATGAAGAGTAGCAATTTCTTGTGCACTCATACCAGGTTTAACTTTTTTTGACATTTTTATCTCCAGTTATAAATCAATAAATGTTTAATAAAAACTCATAACTTAAATTTTGTTCCTTATAAGTAAGAAATTTGAAGCTTTTTTATGAAGCTTCAATATTCTCAACAGTAATTTTATCAGGATTATCAAGTTCATCTTTATTGTATTCTGGGCAGGGTAGTATTGGTTTCGGTTCTCTAAAAGTTAAGCGAAGAGCAATAGGAGTAATTATAACTGATATAAAAACCAGCAGCACAGCCATGGAAAATATACTCTGACTAAATATCCCTTGGATTAATCCTATTTCAGCAATTACCAGAATAATCTCTGCTCTGGGCATCATGCCAATAGTAATTCTCATAGATTCTTTAGGGGAGAATTTCAATAGTGATGATCCAGCAAAAGTTCCTATTCCTTTGGATAGTAAGGCTATTGGAACTATCAGTAAAAGCAAAGGTGAAAAACTACTGAAATCTAATGCAAAAGTTGCTCCAACTCCAAAGAAAAATAGCGGTAAGAAAATCCCTTCACCCATTTTAATGAAAATATCCTTAATATCGCCTACAAGAATTTTATTACCTTGAATTGATAATCCAAAGAGGAAAGCAATTATAGCGCCTGAAATACCAAGGAATTCAGCAAAATATACAAGTAAAGCTAAAATACCAAAAACTATTCCTAATGTGAAATAATTAGTTGAGGAATCAGAGAATAATTTCAGACGGTTTTCGAGAAATCTCAAAATTAATGGTAAAAGGAAAATTATGCCAATAAGAAAAGCTGCTAGTATACCTATGTTGATAAGTAAGGTAAAATACCAAGCTCTACCTGGTTCTGGGAAGAGGGCATAGGAAAAAATAAGCACTAGAAATAAGGCAATAAAATCGTCAAATATTGCCGTGGATAATAATATCTCACCTTCCCTAGAATTCAATTTACCAAGGTCGTTTAAAGTACGAACTGTAACACCTATACTAGTAGCGGTAAACATTGTTCCAAAGAATATCGCTTGTGCAGCTGTTAAATCTAATAAGAAATAACCTGTTAAGAAGCCACCTGCCAACGCAATAAAAACTTCAATTAATGACAAGATTATGCTTTTCTTCCCGGTTTTCCTTAAACTTTTAGGGCTAACCTCTAACCCAATTATAAAGAGTAGTATAATAATACCTATTTGTGAAAATTGCTTTAAAATATCAATATCAACAAAAAGTGTAGGATTTGCGCCAATCATACCTAAGAAGGGGCCACCAAAAATTATACCTGCTAAGATTTCACCTATGATTGATGATAATTTTAGCCGTTCGAAAATCTCACCCATTATTCTAGCGGAAATTAATGCTATACCTAAATATAAGAAAACATTGATGACATCAGAACCAGTCTCAACACTCATTCACAAATATCCTCCTGTTCAGTAACCATCTTCCGTAAAGTGTTTCTAATTTCAGTAAAGACATCTTTTAGATAGATTAATCCTGTAATCTGTGACTTTCTATTAGATGCTCTAGGAAGAACAGAAGTTTGAAACTTGGCCATGCTTTCTGTTATGCGCTCAAGAGAGTCATCATCATAAATTATTGGTAAATTAATATTGATCAATTCTTCAGCAACAAATCCATGTGTCATATGTTGAAGAGAAAAGGCTTCATGTAAAGCTGTATGTTTACGTTGAAAGAGAAAGAGTAAATCCCTTAAAGTGATTATACCAATATATTCATTTTTTTTATTAATAACTGGTATAATTGGTAAATCTGAAGTACCTAGCTGATTTATTATTTCAATTAATTGGGTATCAGCCCCTATCGGAGTTATTTCCCTTAATGGGAAATTAATAGCTTTCAAATCTCGCACTTTTCTTATTAGAGGATCAATATCAATTGTCATAATGAGGAATTGTCTAATAGATTTATATTAAAATATTATGATTTAAATTATAATTTTATTATTTATTAAAAATTTAGTTTATATAAACAACAATCACATCTCACTCTAATAAATGAATAAAAAAAGAAACTCTTTAGAAAATTACTTCCAAAGAGTTATTTTTTTCGATGAATTAAATGAATAATTAAACTCAATGTTACAATTGCTATCCCAATAATTGAAAAGCTAATCCCAGAAGTAGAGGTATTATAAGTTCTCAAAATGTAATGTTGAAAACCAGTATACTCATTACCAATCATAATCTCATAAGTATCATTAAATGAAAAAGGTAAGTTGAAAGTTGTATCAATCACTATTGTACTATCAGCTAAAACTTCCAATCCATCAAAACGTTTTGTTCCTGTAGTGTCAAAAATATCGATTGGTAAAATTGATCGTATTTTGGGACTAAGATTAGAACATGTAAAGGTCATGTTTACTAATGATCCAGGTCTATCAACAATTGAATGAAGTGTAGCTTGAGTTGCCAATCTTGGAGTATTTTCCAACAGATAAGCGAATGCTGGCTGAACATCGTCCCAAAAAGTATTGATGTTATATGCTTCAGGATTGTAAAAATTCTCAATATCCTTCCACTCAGTTATAAGATGAGTTGTATTATCAATGATTGGGTTTTCAAATTCAGATGTTGTTGCTGTAAGATTACCATATAATTCAAGGGAAATAGGCATTAACGTTTCACGTTCAAAATACATCCAATTATCCCATATTCCTGAAGCATAATAAGGATCATCACCAGGTACACCAGGAAAATAATTATTAAAGTAATATGAATCGGGCATCATATTTGAGAAATCTATCATCATTGCTTCACAGATTTCAGGTTCAAGATAATTTAATGAATTTTTAGCAAAATAAGTTGCATTTGTACCTGAATGTAAAGAATAAGCCATAGCAAATCGATGTTCTAAAGCAAAGTCCCTAAACACTTGCGTTTCAGGTTCCGAAAAAGCTGTTAATCCTGGGTAACTATCAGACAACGAATCTTCATCCCAGCTAGTGCCTTCTCTAAAAAACATATCATAATTCCTATTCAAATCGACATGACCAATCATATCCTCATTTATTAAACCATCTCCATCATTATCGAAGCCTTCTCGATAACCATAAAGATAAACCAAAGTTTCATTTACTTTTTCATAAACAAAGAAACCTGAGATTTTGTTGTCAGCATTGATATCATCAGGAGGATCTTCGTCAAAAAAGCCGTCATTATCATCATCGTATGGTCTAGCATTTTTTCTCAACCAATGATTGTTATCATTAATGACCATATCTAAAGCATCAGGGTTTAATGTGGGAATTATATAGATTTCTTGTGAATCTATACTTTCAGTAATTAATGGATCTATACCATAACCTGTTATTAAATAGAGAATAAACTGAAGAGCTACTTCAACAGAAATCTGTTCTCTACCATGATGATTGGCTACTACCATGGTTTTTGCTTTTTGATTTGTTCTTAGTTCATTTGTTATTCGGACTAATTTTATATCCTTATTAAAATAACTCTGACCAATAACACTTAAATCGAAAATTTCAGGTGCTAGAGAATTAAAATGATTAAGTTCTTCCCAAAGAGTACTAGTATTGTGATAATGATTTTCATATAATAAAGAAACATTCATCCAATTATCTCCAATTTCAGGATAGTTTGGTTCTTCTAAAATTAAAATAGCTTTTGCGTTTTGAGTGTAAGTAGGAATAATTGTGAGAAGTAAAATTAAATAAAACCATTTTATTAATCTTTTATTTAACATAGATATTTAAATTCCAGAATACTATTTAAACCATTTTATGAAGAAAAGTAATTATTTGTATTAATTATAATATTAAAGAGAGGGATGAATATGAAGAAAATTCACATGCGATTTATTCAACTACTAGTTATTTTCTTATGTGTAAATTTGTTAATTGTTAAAGGGGATTTCAATTTAACAGTAGGTACAATTTACAATTATGAAGTTATAAATTCATATTGGGATAAAAAAGTGGGTGACCAGTCTAGCTCAGGTACTGGTTTTCGTTATGATCAAACAAAATACCCTTCTACAACGCAAATATCAACCAAAGTAACATCGGTAAATCCAATGGATGTGCATTACAATTTATCAATTGGGATGGATACGTATGAAGCTTATGATTCCTATTTAGAGATTGTAGGTATTGACTTATTATGCCAACACCCTCTTTTAATGGCTCGAAGCACCCCTGATGAATGGAACCAAACACGAGAAGATTTAGGAATATTCTTATTCAATATCTTCTTTACAGAACCATCAACTTTTGGTGAACAATTAGATTATATCTCAAATGATACTGCTATCTCAACCTTCTTTACTTATACAGAAATAGTTGATTCTCATATTGAAGGTTACTTTGATGATTCAACCGACATAGCTGTTTTTGATTGGGTAATGAATATGCATTATATTAATGGCTCAGTTAACACCAACTTCCAAGGTGAGCAATACATAAAATTAGCTTACAACAAAAACAATGGTTATTTGATGGGTTTCAAATGGAGTTATAATTATTATGGCAATATATCGGGAATTAATTGTTCATTAAATTGGTACCATCAAATTGAGTTGGTTGGATATGATCTTTCTGAATTCTACTTTGTTTCACCATGGGTTCTATCAATTGAATGGTTTGTTATTATTCCGCTAGTAGTAATATTTGGGGTATTTTGCAAATATAAAAGAAAAATAAAGAAGGTATGAAATACCTTCAAAGTTTTTCTTTTTATATTGAATGGATTTAAACATGAGGTTTTATAAAAACATCCCAATCTTTTCTTTGATTGGATAAATTGAAATATTGATTAATAAAATGCTCAGTAGTAGATTTCATGCCTAAATAATCCGATAATTCTTGAGTTTTAGCTATTAAACTTTCTACTTCTTGAAAGTCAATTGATTCCTCTTCATTTTGTTTTTGAACAAACAAAACTAACAATCGTATATAATAAGCTTTTATTCGCAAACCTGTTAATTCTTTTTTCACGGCATAATTTAGAGTTCTTTCTGATAATGAGTCTATCTCAGCTAATAAATATGAATCATTAATTTGTTGATATTGTTCCAACAACATCTCACAAAGGTAATACATTGCTTCGAAATAAAGTATTTTATGTAATTCCTCATCGTCTATCAAATTCCTTAAAATAATCTCTGCTTTTGTTAAATCATCTTTATTATCACTCAATCTTAAAATTAAAGCTTCACAAAGTCGATATTGATCATCATAATATGTTTGGTTTTGGTATTCTTCTCGAAGATTATATAAAATCTTATGATTTTCCTTTGCTTGAGAAATATCTTCTTGGAAAAGAGCTATTCGTATCAAATAATAGTATAACATTCCATCAATTGCTATATAGCCTACTTTTTTATTCAAAATTAAAGTTTGATTTGTATATTCCTTAGCTAAATCATATTCACCTTTCTCAATTAATATTGGTATAAGATGGAATAAAGTAACCATTATCCGATAATCATCACCATAACTTAATACATTATTTAATGATTTCATCATAAAATCATATGCTTGATTTAACTCTCCTTTAACTCTGTAAAAACGTCCTAAGTAATGATAAATAATTGCTGCTTGATATTCGTTATTCATATCATTGAATAATGTTAAACCTTCGTTTAATAGTTCAAAAGCTTCAGTTATTTTTTGGAACTTGGTATAAATCATTCCTTGAAAAGCTATGGTGCTAGCAATCCCATTAACATTATTCAGTTCTTCATACACAGCTAATGCTAATTTGTTATAATTTAATGATTT
>JAEORJ010000083.1 GCA_016840945.1 Candidatus Gerdarchaeota archaeon | reverse complement strand
CAATGAAGATAATGGCATAACTCCGATTGCTAATACGGTCATCTTCTAACTAATGGTGACAATCATTATTAGCACACCAATAACTGTAATTACTGATCTAATGATTTGAGTAATGCTTTGACTTAATGTTTGGTTGATTGCATCAACATCATTTGTTAAACGTGAGAGCACTTCACCATATGTAACTCTATCATAATACTTTAGCTCCATCTTATTCATTTTGAGTGAAATGTCCTTACGTAAACGGTAAGCTATATCGGTTGAAACGCGAGCCATTAACCAACCTTGTATATAGGACATTAATGCTGAGCCTAGATAAAGTCCTAATGTTATGAGTATTATTCTGCCAATATACCAGAAATCTATCGATCCTGTTCCTTGAATAGTGGCAATTAGACCATTAAATAATTCAGTGGTAGCTCTACCAAGAATTTTAGGACCAACGATATTTGCAGCAGTAGATATTCCTGCAATTATTATTGAAACGATAATAATTACTCTATATTGAGCTATGTATTTTAGAAGTTTCAGCATAGCACCTTTGAAGTCTTTAGCTTTCTCTTGATTCATCATCCCACGCATAGGCCCTCCTCTTGGACCTCCTCTCATGGGACCTCTTGAAGCGGGGCGAGGGCTGTGACTCATAGTGCTCCCTCCAATTCAAGCTGAGAAATAGCTATTTCACGATAGACATCACAAGTTTCCATTAACTCATCATGTGTTCCTAAACCAATAATTTGACCTTCTTCTAATACAATGATTTGATCAGCATTTTTTAAGGTTGAAACACGTTGTGAAACCATGAAGACAGTACTGTCTCCAGTTTCTTCTCTTAAGGCTTTACGTAGTGCTGCATCTGTTTTAAAGTCTAAAGCAGAAACGCAATCATCAAAGATATAAATTGGTGGTTGTTTTACGATTGCCCGAGCAATTGATAGACGTTGTTTTTGCCCCCCAGAAACATTTGTTCCCCCTTGAGCTATTTCGCTATCTATACCATTAGGCTTGGTTGAAACAAATTCCGTTGCTTGAGCCATATCCAAAGCCTTTTGGATGGTTGAATCCTCTGCGTTTTCATCAGCAAAAAGCATATTTGATTTAATAGTTCCAGAGAAAAGTGAACTCTTTTGTGGAACATAACCAATTTTATCCCGTAAATTATGTTGTGTTACATTTCTAATATCTATTCCATTGACTAATATTGATCCTTTATTCACATCATAAAATCTTGGAATGAGATTAATCAAAGTTGATTTCCCGGATCCGGTTGCACCAATTATTCCTGTTGTTTGTCCTGGCTTTGCGATAAATGTGATATTCTCTAAAGCACACTTCTTTGCACCAGGATATTTAAAGGAGACATCTCGGAATTCTATAACACCTGTAAAAGGGTCATCAAAATTTTGAGGTTGTTCTGGATCTTTGATAGTTGGTTCAGTTATTAATACTTCATTTATACGTCTTCCAGAAACTACCGCTCGAGGTAATAGGATGAACATCATTGTAAGCATAAGAAATGCCATCACAATTAACAATGAGTATTGCATAAATGCCATCATATCACCTACTTGCATAACAGCATCTGCAACTTGATGAGAACCAACCCAAAGGATTGCTAACATAAGGCCATTCATAATTAACATCATGACAGGCATCATTATGACCATCAAACGGTTAATGAAGAGACTAACTGCTGTTAAATCGATATTTGCTTTATCGAAACGGTTTTCTTCGAATTTTTCCATATTAAATGCTCGAACTACAAGTAACCCAGTCAAATTTTCACGTGCAACTAGGTTAATCCTATCAGTCAGTGATTGAATTTTGTTGAATTTAGGTAATGCTACGAAGAATACTATCAGCACTAGTACTATCAATACTAGCACAGCAATACCAATTAACCACCACATTGACGTGTTTTTATTAAGAGCTCTAATAACTCCACCAATACCTAATATAGGGGCATAAAAAACTAATCTTATGATCATAATTGTGACCATTTGAATCTGCGTTACATCATTTGTTGAACGAGTGATTAACGAAGCAGTTGAGAAAGTATCAAATTCAACACCTGAAAAATGTTCGACTTTATCAAAAAGGTCATACCTAATATTTCTAGCCATACCAGCTGCTGTTCTTGAGGCCAGATAGCTAACAGCGATTGTACACAGCACTGATAGGAAAGTCATTAGGAGCATTAATCCACCAGCTTTGAGGATATATCTGCTCTGTAATTTATCGAGATTCATACCTAAAATGCCATATTCCGCTCTCACTGCAATAACAGCAAACTGGCTTAACATTGTCTCACCAAGTGCTTCAAAATTTGCTGCTACACCATCAGCAATTGCTAATGCATATTCATTTGGTAATAAACTGAAATAAAAAAAGAATTCATCCATAGAGCTAAAATTAGCTGGATCAATACCCAATAGTATAAACAAATATGAAGCATTTTCCGGATGTAGATATGCTTCTTCTAAAATGAAAACAGTAACAATTGGTTTTGTTAATAACTCATCCATCTGATTTAGTGTAGATTTCTTAACTTTATTCAGCACATAAATAGATTCATTTTCCAGTATTGGATAATCCTCTAAATAACTACTATAATCAGATGAGTTTTCATCGACCAAGGTATATTCATCTAAAATGTAAGTTCTATTTTCAGGACTCATGAAAATTGAAACGCGATTAAATTCACTTTCTCGAATAGCAACTGGTACAGCATTTTCAACTCCCCCTTGTTGAATGCCAGTATCAACAATATCTGAAAGATAATCTGGTAAAGCTAATTCTACATTTGCCTGTGCGAATAACAAACCTATCGCTAAGAATATCCATAATAAATAAGGTTTGAGATATTTCAATAGTTTAATCATTGTAATCTAACTTCCTGTTTGTGTCTCCTTATTCACTCCTATTTCCTAATTCTTGGAATGATATGTTGTGCTTGGTAGCAATTTCCTTAAGGGTAGAGAGCGTATTCTCTATGGTTGTTTGTGTTTCTTTAGGCGCTTGCCGTAGTAATAATAAAACAAATTGAGAGATTTGGCCTACATTCTCTAAAGTAGTTTGAACTATTTCTTGGAAGTCTTCTGATTCTTCCATTAATTCAATATCACCAACTGCTTGTATAAAAGAAAAGAATTGGGAGAAAAACTTCATCATATGATTTCTCATTTTTTGTTGTATAGATTCAAAGTATTGTTGACCAAGTTCAGTAATAGAATAGATTCTTTGAACTCGGCCTTTCTCTATTTTTTCTTCTACTGTAACAAAAGACTCACTTTCCATGGACTTTAAAGAATTATAAACCGCCGTTTGGCTTGGTTTCCAACAAAATTTCTCTTCAATTGCAGATGTTATTGCATATCCATGTTGTGGTCCATCAAGTACTATTTGCATTAGTATAAGATGATCTAAAGCTTTAGTTGGTGAAAATATGAAATTCATAGCAGATGTGCAAGTTGTGTTATATAAAAAAATTGTGATATAACCGATATGAAATAAGCTATTAATCATTTTTTAGGAAAAAAAGTATTTATGAGGTAGAATTGAATTCTTACCTCATTCTATCCATATAATAATAATTTGGTTTATATGTTAATGGCCATTCTGGTTCGTTGTCAAGTATTTCTTCTATTTGAGCTAAAATATCATTTGATAATGTGACATCGGAAGCTTTCACGTTTTCTAGAACATGCTCAGGTTTTGTAGCACCAATTATTGCAGCGGAGATTTCAGAACGTCGTAAAATCCAAGCTAAAGCTAATTGACTGGTAGTAATTTCTAATGAACTAGCAATTTCACCTAGTTTGACTAATTTAGTGACGGTTTCTTCTGTTAGCCATTTTTGTATGGATTCAGATTTTTCACCCCGACTACCCTTAGGTATGCCATTGTTATATTTGCCAGTTAACAATCCTTGCCCTAAAGGAGACCAAACTGTTAATCCCATGCCATGGGTTTTAAGAACAGACATTATTTCAAGCTCAATATAACGATTGAGCATATTGTACATTGGTTGCTCCACAATTGGTCTTTGTAAATGTAGTTCCTTTGCTATAGCATTTGCTCGTTCTAATTGAGCAGCTGTCCAAACAGATGTCCCCCAGTAAAGGATTTTTCCTTCTCGCACCAGATCATCAAGGACTTCAATAGTCTCTTTCAATGGAGTTGTATAATCGTATCTGTGCATGTAATAAATATCTATATAATCAAGATTTAATCGTTCTAATGTTCCCTCTATAGCATTGCGAATGTTTTTTCTACTTAATCCCCAACGATTGATATCAGCTGACATTGGCCAAAAAACCTTACTCGATATTACAAGATCTTTTCTATCAACAGTGGCACCTTTAAGAAAATCAGCAATTACTTTCTCAGCTTCACCATGAGCATAAATTTCTGCTGAGTCAATGAAATTAATTCCTTGCTCAATTGCAGTTTCCATACATTTCTTTGCTATCTCATTTTCTACTGTTCCACCATAAGTTAACCAAGAACCTAATGCTATTTCACTTATTTTTAACCCGCTTTTGCCTACTTTTCGATACTTCATTAAAACTAATTCCTCCAATGATTATAATATAACAATCTCTAAAACGCTATTAAAGTTCGATGAGTTAGAAAGTTATAATTTAGTAGTTTGTTTCTTTGAAAATTAAAGAAAAAATGGCTTTTTATTATAAAATATCCGATAAAAATATTAATCATCCAGTGATATTCACACTAATTTTATCTTAAATCCGATATTAACTCGATTATTATCAATCAGGAGATATTTAAATGGCAATAAATAAACAATCCGAGTATGTTTTAGAGCAATTTAATTTAGAGGAAAATCATTTTTCTGAATTAGCTAACTTAATTACCACTTCTTTTTTAGCTGATGAAGCAGCTTTAGAAGATGGAGCTACAATAGCCTTTTCTGAAGAAACGTTCAGGACATTTTTTGGAGCACCAAGCGTTGATAGGAGATTATTTGTTAAAACCATATTAAAAGAAACAGGTGATACCGTTGGTTTTCTTGGTTTGATAAATAGAACCCTTAGATTAAATGGTGACAGGTATAAATTTGCTGTGCCAACATGGTTAGCAGTGCACCCAAAACATCAAAGACAAGGTCTTGCTTCTGCTATGGGATATAGAATGTTTGAAATTCTAAAGGAGCATGGCTATGATGGCGGTTTTGGTATGTTTGAGCCTGAACAACATGGTATTGATACGACGAAGTCTGTCTTAAGAAAAGCTGGTATATCAATCACAAAATTAGTTGATATGAAACAATTTGTGATACGTGTTTTTGATGCTGATGCAACTGCCTCAGTAGTAAAAGTAAAATGGTATGAGAAATTATTTTTCAAATTAAAAGAAAAGATAGAGGCCCCAAATAATCCTAGAGTACGCCTTTACAAAGAATCAGACTTTGAACAATTTTTCACACTACTTATAGAACTTACAAATAAGAATGAAGTTTCCATTATTCCAGATAAAAGAGATATTGAATGGATACTAAAAAGGCCAAATGTTATCTGTGTTGTTCATGAGGATGAAAAAGGTAAAATTGATGGATTTATCTATGGTTGGCAGTTTAATTTAGCAGGTTTTGGTAAAATAGAGCCGTATGGTTGGTTAGAAACAGTTCATTCATATAAAATGGCTCCATCTGATGTAAAAGATCTTGCAAATTTTCTTTGTTTAGAAGCTAAAAAACGCGGATGGAAGGGATTACAAACACCATATATACCATACTTTGATCCAAAACCACTTAAGAGGGCGAATTTTATCTTCTTTTCCAAGAAAATTAGTTTGGACATAGCAACTTTTAATGATTTGAAACTACCTAAAAAAGTAAATTCAATCTATTTCGATTGGCGATAAAATTACATAACCAATTAAAAGCAAGGAATTCCAAAAAAGAAAAGCTATCTTTTATATACGAGATGAAACAATCTTGTTATTAGGAGATAGCTGATCTTAATGAAAATACTATATGGCATTAACACAAATGGCCAAGGTCACATTAATCGTGCGCGCATTTTCATAGATCAGTTGATAGTAGATGGTCATGAGGTTCATGTAATTTTATCTGGTAAAAAACCTCCCAGTTATGCTTTTGATTTAGCACCTACTACAATTTATAAAGTAGGACCTATCGATATTTACAAGGATCATAGAGTCGATGTAAATAAAACCCTTCAAAATTACATTGCTAGCCTTCCAGATTTTAATAAAACGAGAAGAGAAATAATTGATCTAGCTGCCGAAGAAAATTATGATTTTTTGATTACTGATTTCGAACCCATGACTTCTTCAGCTGGTAGGAAAATTGGCAAGCCAGTTATCTGTATTGATAGGCAACATGCCATTGTTTTCCCAACAAAAGATGATGAAAATCTTGTGAAAGGTTATGAACGACTAGGTTATAAATGGGGTCTCAATTTACAAATGCCGTACTATGATCATTGTTACACACTTGATTTCACAGATAAAATTCAAACTAATGATGACGTAACTCTTTTTCCCATAATTAAAAAACCTGAGTTGTTAAATTATGATATAACCACTGATAACCACTATGTTGCATATTTCCCGCGTTATGATATTAAAGAATTAACTGCTGTTTTCTCAAAATTTACCGATGAACATTTCATTATTTATGGGTATGACAAAGATAAGAAAAAAGGTAATATTACTTTTAAGAAAACAAGCCGCGAAGGATTCCTTACTGACTTGACCTCATCAAAGGGAGTAATAAGCAGCGCAGGATTTAACTTATTATGGGAAACCGCTTTAGTTAAGAAATTAGTTTGGGCAATACCACATGTTAATATTCTTGAGCAAGTTACCAACGCCAATGATTTGAAAGTAAAAGATATAGGTTATGTTTCAGAAAAAATCACTGAAGAGGATTTCAGCAGTTTTCGAGACTGGGCTGAGAAAAAGAATTACACTCATCAAATACAATTAACAGTATTAACTGCTGCTGATTTATTAAATGAAATGTTTAATTTTTTGGATACTTTTGTAGAAAATGAATACCTAAATAAAAGACAAATGCGTCGTGTAATCAAGAAGGATTTGTCACCTTGGCGAATGAAGCAAGAAATTAGGAAAGAATTGAAATTTGATTCAACTTAATTAAGGCTTATTTAATTAAAGGTCAATGGGTCCTTCATGATCGTTCTCAATTAGTAATTCACCAGGATAAGCAAGCAATTCTTGGTAATTTAAGTAACGGTTAAAGCAAAGATTAAACACTTCAAGCTTTAATTTTTCAGGATTGTCAAGAAATTCGAGGACAAGATTAAATATTTTAGCTGATAGAACAGCGTCACCAAGAACATAATGAACCCACAAAGCAATATCACATTCAATTTCAGCTTCTTTATCCTCTCTACACAAATTAGGAAAAATATCGTCAGGATGTAAGTCTTGCAGAATCTCCACTAGCTCTTCCAAGCTATGAATTTTAGCTATTATATCACCTGTTTTATTTCTTATGATGAATGCATCATCTTCATTAGGTGACCCAAGAGACATTCTAGCTAAAACATGTAAGTCTGTTTCTTCAGCCAATTTTATTCCAACCCTTTTTAACATATCATTTTACTAACTTATTAAGGTGTGTTAAGAAGCAACATATAATACTTTCCCTATATGACATAAAAGAAAAAAATTGTCATTATTTTATAAAATGAATTACCCTTTAAGCAGATTCAGAATTATAGAAATAGATTCAGTACTTTCACTTGAAGGCAGGAATGCTTTTACAACAGTCCAAATAGACATTGCTAATAATACAGCTGCAAAAATAACTTTTAGTGGATCAGCTTTAATTCTTTTTGCAATAAGAGCACCTATTTGCGCGCCAACAATTATACCAATAGCTAATCCAATTACATAAGGCCACCAAATCCCTTCTGTAACAATACCAGTATTAGCATATGCTGTAGCAACAGATGATAAAGATGAGAAAATCATAATTATAGCTGAAGTTGCTGTGGAAAAGTGCATTGGTAATCCAACAAATAGATGTAAAATTGGCACCATTACTATACCTCCTCCAACCCCAGCCATACCTGCAACAAAACCACCAAGAAATCCTAGGGGTGTTAAGTATAGTCTAGCTTTATACTCCCAAGTTTTTCCATATTTGTCAACAGTATTTCGATTTAGAGTTAATCTGTCCCAAATTGAAGGTTTTTTATCTGAATCTTTAACAATAGGTTCTTCTTTTTCAATCAATTCTGGTTGTGAGTTTTGAATTTCAGTATTAGAATTTTCATGGTTTTTCTTAATTCTAGTAGAGATTACTTTAACGAACATGCGTACTGCGGTAGCAAATAATAGAACAGCAAAGAATACTATTACAAAAATTTCACCACTAGCAAATTGAATCCATTTACCCAATATGGCACCTGAAACCGAGAAAATAGAACTAATAATACCAATTAAATAATCAATTCGTTTTTGAATCGAATAGGCAACTGTAGCCGAAATCCCTGTGAAAATAATAACTGCGCTTGAAATCGTGGTAGCATATTTTGTCAAATCTCCAATTGCTGGTTGTGTAATCAAAAATATTCCGTAGGTTAAAATTGGAACCATTAATACTCCGCCACCTAAACCAGTAATAGCAGCAAAAATACCAACAGCTAATCCAATAGGTACGAGGATAAAAAATAATGTTAAAGGCTCCATTTTAATTACTCCAATTGAAATTACAAAAAAATTATTATTTGCTATTAAAACTGTTGTGGTATATAGGATTTAGAAGAATACCGTACTTATTTCTCAGATATATTATAAGGTAATATTTGAACCTTTGAACAATTAGGACATTTATAACGCTTAAACAATTGTTGATCAATGTTCGGATGTTTAGCAAAAAAAGATAGCACTTCTTCTTTATCAGTTTTTGAAATGCGATCACATTCAACTAATGATTGTAAAGTAGGTTCAACTGTTTCTCTAGTAATTAGAAAATCGCCTGAATCTTTAAGGAAATCTTTATACCGTATCTCTACCCTCATAGGCATTTTACATTTGTTGCAAAAAGGGATGGTTTCGTCTTCGTATTTTTCATCAATTAATCTCTTAAGTGTGCGTTCACTGAATTCTGAAACTCTACCAGCCTTATTACTTGCTCTAACATAACGCCAAATATACCAAAAAAGGAATAATAAAACAACAACACCAAAAGCTGGTAATAACCAATTGAAAACCTGCTCAGCAGTTACAGCTTTAGTCATTAAATCTGGTGTTGGTTGAATAATCAAGTACTAACCTTCCTGTTTAAGCAAATAACTTGTGTAATTGTCATAGGTTATTCATTCTTAATTATATTTGCTTTACTTGAAAATATCATTTTTTATTTTCATTTTTATAGTATTCACAGAGATCAGTTAGAAAACATTTAGAACATAGTGGTTTTTGAGCTTTACACATCTCTCGACCATGTTCAATAAGATTGATATGGAAGCTATACATATCCCTTTTTGGTACTAGCTTTTTCATCGCTACTTGTGTCTTTTCTCTGGTTTTTGTATTGACTATACCTAATCTATTACTTATGCGGTGTATGTGTGTATCAACTGGCATGATTGGAAAATTAAAAGAGAATATTAGAACACATGCAGCTGTTTTTGGTCCAACACCATCATAGGATATTAGAAACTCTTCTGCATCCTCTAAGGAATAATCCGCTAAAAATTCTAAATCAATTTTACCATGTTTTTGCTTGATGTCGAGTAAGCACTTTTTAATTTTCTTAGCTTTAGTATTAGCTAAACCACCTGAACGTATAACATCAGCAATTTCCTCTTCGTTTGCTAGTACTAATTCATCCCAGGTTTTGTAACGCTCAATTAAATCTGCATAAGCTTTCAAACTATTCTTATCAGTGGTATTTTGTGATAAAATTGTTCGAACTAGTTCTCCAACAGGTTCTCGCCAACGAGCCCATTTTTTTTCACCATAATAGACATTTAATCTAGCTATTATAGTGGCAACTATATCCATGAACAATCACTCTAAAATTGATGTTATTTTTGTTTTTTCTTGGGCATAAATGTACTAAAGTACATGCATTCTTCTGCTGGTATAGACATTGTGTTTGTTAAATCATCTTCTGTTAATATTATTGGGGCATTTCTAATCAAAACCAAAGGAGTCCTTTCATCAACTTCTCCTGAAAGGATTTCTGCTGCTGACATTAAATTATCAGCTATTGCTCTACGAGTCATTTTCATTTCTCGACCATAGAGATCTTTTCTACCTCTATCATCAATAACTGGTACGAAACCTGCTACCCCTAATGCTATCCCACTAGTTCCTCGTCTTAGAGGTTGCACACGGCTATCACCTATAATAACACCAATTCGGCATTTGTATTTGTTTTGAAAATATAATCTAACTGAATTAGCAATTGCAGAAGGATTGGGAGGTAAAATAATAATCGTTCCTTCTGGGGCGTTACTTTGATCTGCACCAGCATTAGGCATGACGTGACCATCTTTCTTGGTTAATAAAGCGCCTTCACATGCACCCAATACTTCATCAGATTCTCTAATAGATACTTCCATAAATTCAGGAGAGAGCTTAGTTATTGCTGCATAATCTTTAGCTTTGTCAGAAACCTGTATCTCGTTACGTTTTATAATTAAACCTTGAGTTACACTAACAATCTTTGTAGCAATTGTTAAAACATCACCATCCAATAATTGAATATTTGATTTTTTTAATGCTGTTTCAATTACATCAATTAAATCATCATCTGAGGTGATAAGTGGTGTGTGTAGTGGGATTAATTCCATTTATTTATTGCTCCAATTATTTTATTGTATAAAACTAATTATGGCTTTATAATCATTCCTTCATGTTTTTGGGCATCTATTCTAATAGTTAATGGTTTATTAGTTCTTATATGCCTAACGTATTTTAAATCTTCAACAATCTTCTGGTTATTCAACCATACCCAATCAATGAACTGATCTTCGCTTTGTGGTTTGATATAGAAATAACCAATATTAGATGTTATAATATTATGGAAGAAATGACTACCTTGGGAAAAATCAACTTGAAAATCAGGCAAACCAGTTTCAATTATTGTCTTTGCACCATCAATATTGTTCCATTTAGCAGGCACACCTAGGAATTTATCAGCTGTTCCCCAGCGACCAAATCCAATTAACAAATAACCAGCATTTTTCTTTGTAAGTTTAGCATTCAATAAATCTATTTCATCAACCATTTCAATTGTTTTTGTTTTATCAAATAATTCTGGTTTAATATAAATAACATCTTGAATTGTATCTAGATACAAATTTCCTGAAACGTGAGTAGAATAGGCTAATAGCTGCTCTTTTTCAGCAGAAAATGGTTCTTCTAACAATTGTGCTTCTTGCTTCAAGAAAGGTCGAATTTGTAAAATATAGATCTTATCTTTTTCCTCTTTACTTTCCTTAAAATTACCTGCATATTCAATTTCTATTGAACATCCCATTGTTCTTTCGCCTATTGATAAAATGGTATTGAGTAATCGAGCAATTGGTAAGGTTTCAAGCTTAAGTTGCTTACTAAAGGTGAGGATTGGTGATCCTTGACCATCATATCCTGAACGCAATCGTTTTGTATTGAAATCATAGGTATCTGCTGAAAGTGTTAATGTACCATCAGAAATAGCAGCATCTAAATCGTATCGTTCAACAAATGGATCATCTTTAGTAATATCAAAATTCTTAATTGATAAATTTAAAGCATAAAACTGCTTTTGGCTATTATCAAGTAAGGCATCTGGTGTCGAATAGAAATTTAATTTTGGGTGTTTCGGTGAGAAGATGAGCGATTTCCCACCATCGACTACAATGCGACCTAAACCTAGAGCAATATGGGCTAATCTATCTTCAGGCTTCATTGTGTCGCCCAAAGGATAGAAGTTAAATGAAGCAGCTGTTCCTGAAAAATCAGGATAAAACCGATTTTCATGTTGTTTCCCTATAACTTCTTGAATGACCACAGCCATTTTAGATTCTTCAATAGTTTGATTTATAGTATCAGCATAAGATTTAGCAACCTTAAGAAAAGGTGAAGCATAAACTAATTTTATTGCAGTACAAAGCTGATTTAGCCTCTCGGTTTTCGAACCGTTATTAGGGATCATATAGGTGCTAAAAATTCCTGCAAATGGCTGGTAAGCTGAATCTTCTAATAAACTAGATGAACGTATTGCTAGAGGTGTTGTTAAAGTTTCCAAAAGGAATTTTAAATCGTTTTTAATGCTTGATGATAATTTAGCTTTGACAAACTTCTCCTTTATATCGTGATCACTCGCATCAGTAAGAGCAAAATCAAAGAGATTATTCGATTCCATAAATTTATCAAATTGATCTGTACCAATAACGATTGTTTTAGGAATTTCAATAGATATATTTTGAAATTCACGTTCAATCTGAAAGGAATTCAAAAGGAACATCAAAAAAGCTATTCCTCGTCCTTTCCCACCTAAAGAACCTGGGCGCAATCTCAAAAATAATGTTTCCTCGTGATAATTATTACGATTAAAATCATTGATTATACCTTTGGTTTTCTCAACTACAACCTCATTAATTGTATTTAATAGAAACTCTCTAAGCTCATGTTTTGTGAATTCTGAAACCTTTCTTGGTTTTAACTTTTGAGCGATTTCAAATTCACCACGAGCACTCAACCAATTGGAAAAATGGTCATTTTCTCCATGATAAATAAGTGACTCAATAGGTACTGTTTTTATTTGCTCATAAAAACTAATTATATCATTTGCAGTTCCAACAATAGTCCCATCAGGAATTTTGAATATAAAATCACCAAAACCAACATATTCTAAAAGCCATTTCCTTAAATGCCACATCATACCATGAGAACGCTTGCAAATAAAATAACAACCATAACCTTCTGTTTCTTTTTGATAATCCTCTTTTGTTGATTGAAGCACAATTGGCATATTAGGAAATTCTTTCTTTATTTGCTTAGCTAATAGAAAACCCGCTCTTTTATTCAAAGTACCATCTTTTGGAAATTCAATGTCTGAAATGATACCCATAACATTTTCTTTATATTTTTGATAATATCTCATGCCTTCTTCATAAGTTTCAGCAAGGAGAATTTTAGGTCTAATTCTCATTTTTAGGAGGTCTTGAAAATCATTTGTTCCCTCAGTAATCAATCGATGAGTTTGCCTCATAATTTCAGCGTATAATTCAGGAAGAAGTAAGGAATAAAACCTAATAGAATCATCTATAAAAATGAATACTCGTACCTGTCCATTTTTCACATCAATGTCAGCGTTAAATTGATCCTCAAGATGTTTGATGATGGCTACAAAAACTTTTGAATCGCCATTCCAAACAAAAATCCTATCAATACCATTTTTATAATTTTTCTCTTGAATGTATTTTAACTCTACAACACTAGTTAATAATAAAATGACAGGAATATTTTGGATTTTCTTTACTTCTTCACCAAATGAAAAGGCATCAATTTCTCCTAAACGTCTCATAGTAATTACTAAATCAAATGTCCTTTCTTTTAAAATATCAAGTGCTTCTCTAGCAGAGGATACTCGAGTAATACGAGGTAAAGTCCTTAGATTAAGATTCTGAAATTCTTCATAAATTTGGTCAGATAAGCGCCCATCCTCTTCTAGCATAAAACTGTCATAAATACTGGAGACCAATAAGACATTATTCATCCTTCTAGCCATTAATTCATGAAAAATCTTGTATTTTGGTTTATATTCGAGATAAAAACTTTCTTGCTGTTGATTAGTGGTCAAAAGAAATCAGCCTCACAAAGCACTTGTATAATTATTACAAGTATCTAACAATATATTAATTGTCTTCTTATTTTTATGAACGATTATTTTGTAAAAGTGGCACTCGCACCAGGAGCTTCTTCAACATTAACAGTGATAGTAAAATTAGGCCATATAGCTGTTAATATTTGATGGAAATATTTAGCTAATTCCTCTGAAGTTGTAGCTGATAAAGGTATTAATACAGCGTCTTCTTTTGGAATTAGGTATCGTTTATTACAAGTGATTATTTCAATACTGATATTATCAATTTCTGTTATAGATAATCCTTCAGATTCTGATGGTATAAGCACTTTATGATCTAATGGTTCGGTGATTTTTCGTAGTTCATCTTTTAATATCCCATAATCAAGAACCATATGTTTATCGTTTAATTCGCCACTTATTTTCACCCGTAAGAAATAATTATGTCCATGCAAACGGCCACATTTTTCATGATCAACTATAAAATGAGCAGCTGCAAAACCGATTCTTGGGTCATCATATTCTATCTCAAATGGCATGCTTTTCTCTCCTAGAAAGTTCTTGTTTTTGTTATATCTAAAGTAATTGAGTCTAAATCTTCAATGAATCTATCACCTATCTTCATAGCAATAGCTTCTAAATCAATATCCTCCTTGATATCTTTCAAACCTATTGCTCGAACATAATCGGGAATACCTGTTGATACAATATTTATTCCAAAATGAATTTTTGATGAATTATTTGAACTGGTTGCTATTGCTACATTTAATTTTCGACTTTCAAAAAACAAATCTGTTCCATCTCTCTTTAGCTTAATAGAAAGTTCTTGTTCTATAATTCTTTGAACTATTTGGGCTAATAAGTACAATCGATGATAAGCAACTTTCAAATTTGCTGGTTGATCATCAAACATTTCAATGATAAAATGAATGCAATCATCACTTGAAATAAGAATATCACCTTTATCTCTTTCACGAACTATATCTTTAATATCAATCATTTCTTTTTGGCTAACACGCATTCCACCTCTGAAAATAACCATAGTATCTCCAGAAACACCAAAGGTATTTAGTGCCCAAAGTGGTTGGATTTGTGTTCCATCATATAGTTCTTCTTGTTTTATGAAATCATGGAAAATTATCTCGATTGGTAATCCCACCATTATTGAATATCTATTAGCTAATATTATGATACAAAACATTATTGGTTAATTAAAAAGATTCCTTAAATTAGAATTAATGATAAATCAAATCATCTTATCAGATGGAAAACATCCTCAACTTTTGCTAAAGAAGAATCTCGGGAAGCTTCTTCGTTTGCTAATGATTCTACCCAAATATCATAACATGAGCATTTAGGTTGATCAAGTAATTTGGGATCTTGGCTTACTGAATAATCTTTAATTATTCTACTGAAATCTCTATCACAATTCCTGCAATTATGAATACTTCGTGAATGACCGGAACCTGATGGATCACTTACTATTCTATCAACTTTATCAGCTAATCCTTGAGCTTTAAGATGACCCCAAATCATTTGGATAACGTGTTTTAAGCTCCAGAACCAAGGTGGACGATAAATACCACCTTTCCATAAATCATAGACCAAAGTTCCATTCTGAACATTCAGAGGGTTAATTGAAATTGACCGAGAACCAATTTTAATAACCTCAATAGCAGACTCGATGGTATCATTCATAGCTTCTGTTTCTGTTAAAAATGGCGGTTTCATCAGAAGATAACTTTTTACTCTTACATTTTCTTTCAAGGTAATATCAACAGCTTGTTTGAAATCCTTGAAAGTAAATCCTTTATTGATATTATTTATACGAATAAAATCATTACTTGATTCTAAACCAATTCCTAACTCGAGTTTTTTTGTTGCTCCAAGAATCTTTGTCAAACGCTTTAACTTTTCACTTGAAACATATTCTGGCCTAGTTTCGATAACAATTTCTGAAACTTGTTCTTGTCGTGAAAATAAACGCATGATTTCTTCTTGGGCTTGTTTTGGTATTTCTTTTTCATCCAAAAAGCTACCAGAATTGAATAATTTTATTGATTGGTAACTTTTATTTGATTGATTTGCTAAGGCAGATTCTACTTGGGCGATTAATTGTTCAGTAGTTATCCCCTCTGATGTTTCATTTGAGTAACCACACATAGAGCATCCACCGTAAGTACCTAAACCCCATGAACAACCAATTGAATTTACAATTATAACCAATGCATCTCCCGGTTTATCTATTAAGCGATCTTTTTCAATCCAAGTAGCAATTGGTTTATCTAAATCTCTTAACTTTCGTTGCTTTAGAGATTTCTTCTTATGATAGCAAATCTGCTCTGTTAGAATACCTTCTTTTGCTGTCACTTATTTCACCTTTTGTTTTATTTTCGCTACTGGACCATTTTTCAATTGTAATATATCCTTACCTGAGAGAATTGCTTGCCCAATTCCTAGCAAGTTATTCTGTTTATCAACAATTACTATTGCATCTGTTGGTCTAATTTCTGGGTCAGCATCAACCACTCCTACTGCAAATAAAGTTGACCCCTCTAATTTCTCACCTTCAAAAGTGATATAATATTTCTTGTTCTCCACTAATGTCTTAGCTGTTTTCATTGATAGAGTCATGTGACCTGTACTCGGGTGAATAACACCTAATCGCTCTTTTTTCTGTAGAATCATATATGGTTGTGGTGGTCGACCTTTTATTTGATAACTATCATTAAACATCACTTCACCTATTGGCAAACCAAATTGATAATTAGCTATTGCTTGAAGCCTTTCAGTATCATAATTGAATGATCTATCAGGTTTAGATTTCAAAATATTAGTTAACTCATTCTTTAGTTGGTTTAAGCTTTTATTTGAAGTGGTTTTTTCTTCTTTGGAAGTGTATATGAAATTCTTCTTTAGTTTCTTTTCGGCTGCTTCACATAATTCAACATATTCATCATGAACATGGGCTATTACATTAACATCCTCGAGAGTAATTTTTGAGAGAACACCTACTAGTTGATTAGTAGCTATTTCTTTCTCTTCGAAATCCCAATCACCTGTTACAGGGATGTCATAATGAGCTGCTGGAAATGCTAACTCTAATTCTCGAGGGATAACACCAAGTGGTGAGGTTAGTATTAATTCTTGAATGTACCCTCTTTTCTTATAGTCAATAGAATCGATAATCTCATGATATTTCATATGGCTTTTTGAGCTAGAATATGGTTTGCGAGCTGAGCAAGGAAAAATTACAATAGCTTTTTTATCATCTTTTATTTTATAACGTTCAAGCACCCATTTTTGAAATGCTTTAATCTCAGGTCGAGTGTGACCATAAGAAGTGATACTTTTTATTGATATGTCCAACCAAGTTGGTGTTCTAGCTATGAGTTCAGATGACCAATATTTATCTAATAGTCGTAACACTCCCGCATTAAATACTTGGGTTTGAAGATGTTGCTCAACATAGCTTCGCAGATTATCAGATTTGATAGCATTCCTTATCTCTCTGATTTGTTTTTTGATAACCCAGCTATTGTGTTTTTCTAAATACTCTTGATTTTCTTTTTCATTATAATCTTTAACTGAACCTAATTTATTGCATGCTTCACAAAAACAAATCTGCTCATCAAGCTCTTCAATTTTAAAAGCTGAATTATCTGTTAAAAAGACAGATTGTTTTGAAGCATATGAAGTATAACTAGAACTAAACACATCAATGCCTAAATATGATAAAATAGGGAAGTAAATGTGTGGAACAGGTGATAATAAATAAACAATAGTATCAATTGGGAGAGTTGTTTTTACAGTAGCTAAAAAATCAACTGCTTCTCTAAAATTATTTAACAATGGTAGGAAATTTGTAATTGCTACATTTTTTATTTGTAATTCTTTAATCGATTCCAAAACCATTTTTAGAACTTTTTGCGAATCAGTAGGTTGAATTAATATAACAGCTTTTTCGGGATCTATTGTTGCTAATCGTGAGCTAAGCTCATGTTTCACTTTCTCAAATTGTTTTACTATGATTTCATCTTTCAATGATTTTTGCATTAGAATACTCGCTATAAAAGAAAAATCAAATTTTTCTGCAGTATTAATTTCTTGTGTAAGATAATTAGGAGGGAAGTTCATAGATAGAGAACTTGAAGTATCACCAATAAACCAAGAAGGTGCTTTTTCATCTTTTGAAAGAGTCATTAACGTAGGAGTTTCAATTACTTTATCCTCAGATTTATACCGAGTGATTTTAGCAAATCCATTAATTGATCTTAGCTGAAACATCTTTCCTTAACGCTTCCAGTTTACTAAAAACAGTCTTGAGCTTAAACTAAAGATGACTATTATTAAATTTATTCAAATGAATTTGAAAAAGAGAAGAAAAGGGTGAATTATTTGTTGTCTTGTTTTGCACCACAATGCATACAGAAAGGATTATCACCAGGAGGTAATTTCTTCCCACATTGGTAACAGAAATTTGAAAATTCTTCCATCGGACCGTACATTTTCAAGCCTGTCATAATAGAATAATTGGCTAAATCGATTAATTGAGGTAATGCCATTTCCATTCTTTCTAATTTGCCATAAGTTGGTGATGTAGGTTCTTCAGATACAGCTGTTTGCACTATCATTCTTGTACCGATAACTTTTGGATCTATCTCGATAATAGCATCTTTTTGGGAGCCATTTTTATTGAAAATAGTAAATACTTCGAGACATTTTAGATCATCAATTAAATCCACTAAAATACTCTCAATCATAGTACTTTCGCCAATTACCTTAACAAAAGTTTCAGGGATACCTCTTAATGAAAATTCATTGGGTTCGAGGGATTTAATTTGGAGTGTTGCATGTGCACCTTCTTCTGTTAATGAAACATTTTCTTGAGAAAACCATATGAAAAGATAATGAATAAGACCATCATCAGAAGATTTCTTAGGTAAAATGAATGCTATAACACCATCCATATCTAAACCACGTAAGAAATATGCTCCTAACATCTGATAGTTCTTTTTTCGAGCTTCATTTTCAATGGAGACTCTTATAGGATAATCTTCTGGTATTCTACGGCCTATACAGTAGTTGACTAACTTGACAAATTTGTCTTCATTTAACTTCGGCACTGTTATTCACTCCAGATAATAAACTACATTACAAATAATTAAGAGACTTTCTATGCTAAAAACCATACCAAATAACTTTAATAGAAAATCTTTACAATTTTCCTTAGAAAAGTATTTAGTGGCTCTTTTTTTAAAAGAAACAGATAGATTCTAAAGCTAAGAGTATAGTTATCGATTTATTTACGGGTGGTGTTAACACGAAATGTCTATAGAACAACGCATTAAAGAATTGGAAGATTTATATCAATTTAATTACAGAATAATTAGCAGATTATCTTTTTTCTATGGTATTGCTAAAACTGAAAGCCTTATTAAAGCATTAAAAACACATACAAAAAATTACTCTATAAGAACCAATACTTTACAAACTACAACTGAAGAGTTAACGAAAGCGCTAAATGAAAAAGATATAAAAGCTTTAATCCACCCCGATATTCAAGACGCTATTTTAATTCCTGTTGAAGGACCAATAACAATTCAAAGAAAGGAAAAAACTGTTAGCTTAAGATATCATAAAGCGAATAATCGTGTACTAGTTGGTTCAAGCCTTGGAGCTAAAGATTTCTTTTTGAATCAAGATTTAGAAGTCAATGATGAGGTTTCAGTGGTTGATAAAAAGAACGAAGTTATTGCTAATGGTATTGTAATGATGAGAATGGATGAAATTAGGGAGAAAAAAAAGGGAGTAGCAATAAAGATCACAGAATGTCCGTATATAATTCCTAATCTTGTTGTGCTTAAAGAGTATTTACGAGGACATTTCATCCCAGATCCTTTACCGAGTATTATAACTGCTAAACAAGTTAAACTTAAGCCTAAAGATAGATTACTAGATTTTAGTGTTGGATCGGGAGAAATACTTACACATATTTGGCAAAATAATTCTAAAGTACCAGACACTAGAATAATAGCAATTGATGAATCAGCAACTCGATTTCAAAAACTCGAAGAAAACATTAAGCGGTTAAGAATGTATAAAGCTCCTATTGAAAATATGAATTTAGATTTTAGTGGTATAGCAAATAAATTAAGCAAAAATGAAACTTTTGATTGGATAATTATCCATCCATTAACTTCGGAAATAGGTGTAAGACCAAAAATCTTTGAAGAAGCTGATGATAAAACAATTATAAAATATAATCGACTTTTGAGGAAGTACATCCAGGAAGCTGCAAGGTTAATCAAGCAAGGTGGAACAATATTATACTTTACTGAAAGCATTGACCCAGACGAGAATGAAAATGTAATAAGATTTGCTGTGGAAGAGTTAAATTTGAGAGTTGAAAAACAAGACATTTTTATTGGTAGTTCGTGTTCAGCTAATTTTGAAGGAGCTGAATTATTGCAGTATTTCTACCCAGATGAACAAGATATTTCAGGTGCTTTTATCGCTCGTTTAACAAAATAAATAATCAATTATAAGGTGAGAAAAAATGACAAAGATAGTTGTTGGGGCTGATGAAGCGGGTCGAGGATTAATAATTGGACCTATGACAATTGGTGCATGTGCCATTGATGATGAAATCGAATCCATTTTTTGGGAAGTTGGTATTAAGGATAGCAAAAAATATACAACTATTAAAAAAATAGATGCTCATGTAAATGTTATCAAAAAACAAGCAATAGCTTATAGTGTAATAATATTACAAGCTGATATTCTTAATAATTTCAACAAAAATGGTATGACAATGGATGAAGCTGAAGCTTATGCTTTCTTCAGAGCTCTTGAGGAGATAACACAAAAAGTAGATAATATATCAGAATATCAAGTAGATAATTTTCAAGCTGTAAATAAACTGAAATCATTAATGAAAGATAATGATACAACCAAAAAAATCAAACTTATTACTTCTCCAAGAGCTGAATCGAAATATATCTCAGTGGGTGCAGCATCATTATTAGCGAAACAAAAAGCAACTCAAGAACTTGATAAAATTAGAGACAAATTCGGTGATTTTGGTTCTGGGAGCACAAGTGATAAAAAAACAATTAGATGGTTAACTGAGTATTACGATAAAAATAGAAGCTGGCCCACAAAAATAGTACGAACTTATTGGAAAACTGTTACTAATATAGAAAAGAAATTCTAGATAAAATCTAGCTAATTTCTTTTATTGACTGTTAATTTACAGTAAGTAATCAAAAGTGATGCCTATTTCATCCCATTCGATTTCGAGTTTATTTAATTCTTCCAAAGTATTTTCTAGATCGTCAGCCTTATCTATGGAAATTATTGAGCCAAAAGCAATAGGATCATTTCTTGGCATATTCTCAAAATCTTCGTCGTTTTCGATGATTTGCGATTCTAAATCATTGTTGGATTCAAAAAACACTTGATTCATTAATACATTTAACTTGGAACTTTTTCTAAGATTGGTAAGTAGTAATTTTGCTTCATTGAAGGATGATATTTCTCTATCAGCTTTTATCTCACTTGGTTTAAGATTCTTCTTCATCAAATTTGGAATAATCCATTGATCAATAGAGGAAACAATTTGTTCTAATAATTCTGCTTTTGATGCTCGAGAGAAGTGAATTGCCTGATCAATTAAATCATCCACTATAGCGGTATCTCGATGCTCAGGTAAGAGACCTATTTCTTGAATGGTAGCTATTTTGGCATCAAGTTCATCAACATAATCAGCAACTACAAAAGCGTACCCTATAGGTTTGTCATCAGCATAAGCTACAAAGAATATTTTATTTTCATGTGGGATTTCAATTAGTTGTTTGAGGTCATCAGCTGACCATACACCCTCAAAACAATCACCCACAATAGAGGAAATCTCTTTGAAATATTTCTGAGGGTCGCCTTGTTCAATTTTAATAGCCATTTTTTTTATTCCTCTTGATTATTATTCACAAATTTTTGTTCTTTAAAAACAATGGACACAATTGAGTATTTATACATGTCCAAAGAATATGAAATTAGATTATTTTCAAATACTCATTTTCAATTGTGCCTAAAACGACTTGTCCGATTACTTTATTATCAATTTTCATTAACTCAAATTTACCTCTACTACGAATTTTGTCGCCTATTTTTGCTAACTCACAATATCTCCCACGTACTGAATAAATTCTCTCAGGAGTGATATTGGAAGTCTCTGTTTGATTTAGCACTTGCACGTTCTTCAAATCATATATACAAGGTGTAAATATTGATTGCTCATCATTAGCTATTTCAGCTTCTATTTCAATTATCCCCAAATCAGTTATTTCAGTTGTATCATAAGGTTCGTAGTAATCTTGTTGTGGTAATATTAAACGAATATAGAAATCTGTTGTACCTATTGTTCCTTGCAATAATTTGTGCCTTTCCATATCATAAAATGATTCAAAATCAATCTGATCTTCTTGACCCCTCGTTTCCCATAAGTTTTTCAGTTCACTTTTTGAATACTGATTAATCTTAAAACATTTATTGAAAATTTCTTGCATGGTTTGATATAGTTTTAATCCTTGTTCTTTCCCATATACTACTAAATCAATATCAGAATTTTTCCTGTGTAAATCAACTAATAATGAACCGGAAACCCCTAGGTTATCAATAGAAATGCTGCTATACTCCTCGAGTTGATTACATAATTCCACAAGATTCTGTTGCATACTATCCAAACTTGTATAGCTCCTTTGATACAAATCTTGAAGTTTATTAATTGGATTGTGAATTTCTTGGATTAGTTCATTTGAAACGGCTTGTAATAATCCTCTCCCTTTTGGATCTGGGTATAAATAATAGGGGAAATAATCTTCAAGAAAATTATACCGTTCCTTTAACTCGTAGATTTTCACATAGTCTTTATATGATGTTTTATCAGCTAAAGGATAAAGTGCAGTTGGAACATATCTTACAAAAGCTATTATGGAATCTTTGGGTTGACTCGTTCCTTTAACATCAAAGATTAAATTATCTTTTGAAGTTAGAAAGAATCCTTCAATTGGTGTTATATCTCTTTTGTTCATGAGTATTACCCAGTTGATTATAATTTACCTAATTCAAAATTTATTTTTGATTGGATTTTTTGCAATAAATTGAGATAGATTGTTTCTTTTTTAGCAACTTTTTTGATGATTTCAGTATGATGTGCAATATGTTGTTGATATAATTTTACTTCTTTTGAATTCTTTCCTTTAGTTTTGGCGCAATAAAGAACTCTTGTTGCATGTATTAAAATTTCTAGCAATGAGGAAAAAGCTCTTGTGTAAAGATTCACCTTTTGTGGCTTAAGGTTCCTTTTAGATATTTCACCATAAAAATAAGCTTTCTCATTATCTCTTGTTTTCTTAATTATCTTTACTTGGAAATAAGAGGCCTGACATTTGGTTAAAATAGGAGCTTCAAAATCGGGTAACTCCATAAAATCCTCATCAGTTAGTTCCTCTTGAAATAATGCACAATTAGTAAAAAGAGTTGGATCAGAAGTAATGTTTACTATACAAATACCTTTTTCCCAAAGGTTAGCAAAAGTGTCAGACGGGATGTAGGTTCTAATAACAACTAACCCTTGTTCATTCAGGAAAATGCCCATAGGAGCAGCATTAGGTATATCAAACTCATTGTATGTAGTTATAATTGTCTCATATATGACATTTGGTTGTAGAAGGTCATCATTTACAGGCATATATTTTACCTCATATATTAATTAGTAAACAAACAACACATTATAATATTACTCAAATCTTTAAAATCATATGTTCTATTATTATGAGTAGGTATCTTTTCATGACTCGTATAATCAAGCTCTCAAAGAAAGATTATCAAGAAATCTGTAGGAAATTGGGCATTGATTCGAGTACTGATAATAAAGCAACAAAAACTCTTCACAACCTCTTAAATCAAAAATATGTTAAAGAAGCAATTAAAAAACTAAAAACAAAAATTAATGGCAGAATTGTGTTGATTTTCGGTGCTGGACCATCATTAGTAAATACTATAGATGATGTTAAACCAATACTAAAGAGCTCTGAAGGAAATTATATTGTTGTTGCTGTAGATGGAGCAGCTAAAGCATTATTAGAGTATAATATCAAGATTGATGTTTTGGTAACTGATTTAGATGGAAGTAAGCAAGCCATTATCGATTGCTTTAACAGTGGAACGATAATTGTTGTACATTCGCATGGTGATAATATCCCTAAAACAATTGATTTTGAATGGATGCTACAAGAGAGAAATGTCATAGGTTCAACACAGCTGCATAATACTTCTAAAGTAAAGAATTTTGGTGGTTTCACCGATGGAGATCGAGCTGTCTATCTTACAGCTAATCTTAATGCTAAAAGTATCATTTTATTTGGTTTTGATTTTGGTTCTACAGTTGGTGTTTATTCAAAACCAGATACTCACCAAGAGAATTTCCCAGCGCCTAAAAATAAATTAATTAAATTTGCTATTGCTAAAGAACTACTATCAAGAGTATCTATTCTTTTTCCCAATACTAAATTTTATAATTATACTAAAGGAGAATCAATTGAGAATTTTGTTAAAATAACAAAAGATGATTTGCCAAATAAAATTCTAATCTAAATCCCCTCTTTTGATCATTTTCCAACAACCTTGTCCTTTATACTCAAAAACACCTACTTCTATAGCTGCCACATTATCGTATTTCATAAAGAGAGGTTTTAATTTATCAGCTAATAGTCTAGCAAATTCTTCAACTGTAGTATTATTAATGTCAAGAAGACAAACATCTTGATCTGGAAAAATATAATGTTTATTCTTGGGCACGAACTTTACAAATAATTCGTGCTGTTTATTCTCAATTAAGAGGTTAGGATTATTTGTTGGTAGGAGAATTTTATGATCCAATTCCTCAACGAATTGTCTTACAAAAGGTTTTAGTTCTAGGAAATCGATTACGAGATTTTTCTTTTCATCTTGTTCACCAAATACTTGCACTTCAACAAGATAATTATGCCCATGTAATCGCTCACACCCCGTTTCACCTAAAACAAAATGAGCAGCTGCAAATTTAAAACTTAAATTTCCCTGAACTAAACGATAACTCATTTTATCACATCGTTTTTTCTTAGATTATTACTTTTCTCGTTTTTTTGATATAATAGATATATTTCCCTTCTTTTATATCTGAAAGAAACAATTCTTCCCCATGAACTCTACACCATTTTGGAACATTTATTTCAGACAAGGGATTATCAGTAATTATTTCAAGTAAAGAACCTGGTGGAATTTTTTCAATACTAGCTAGTAATTCTACGCGTATCTCAAAACATTGTTTGCCTGTCATATCTAATTTGATAGCTATTTTCTCGTAATTATTATCTTCAGACATTTTGTTCTGAATTTTAAATTAAGATACTTAGATTAAAAACATTTACAAAAGAGCTAAGCTCAATAATAGTTAAATGAGAATTTTTATCCTTGAATTCGCCTCGAGTGGTGGATTAGTGGACAAAGAACTTTCCGGCAAATTATTAGTGGAAGGATTTGGTATTCTTAGAGTACTTATTGAAAACTACAAAAAATTAGGATTTTCAGTGCTAACAGCTTTAGATGAACGTTTGAGTTTTCTAAAACCATTTCTAGCTACTGATGAAATTATTCTTATTTCAAACAAGAATGCATTTCGAAATCTACCAACAGACTTTACTCATAAATGCGACTATTCGATAATCATTGCCCCGGGAACAGATGGCATTTTATCTTCTCTAGTTGCTCTTTGGCAAATTAATACTTGCCAGAGTTTAAATTCAAGGATTGATGCTATTGATTTTTGCACGGATAAAACCAAAGTCTATAAATTATGTTCAGAGTTAAAAATCAATTATCCTAAAACCTATCAGATAACTAGTAAAGGACACTATACAGAAATAACAAAGAGCAATGCGATAAAAGGGGAAGATTGGCGAAAGGAGATCAATGAATTATTCGATTCATACCCTGTTATTTTAAAGCAAATAGATGGCGTTGCTTGCGAAAACATCTTTCTATGTACTAACAATGAACAAGCAAAGCAAGCCTTTGAAAGTAGCCTAAAAAATGAAATGCTCCTTCAAGAATACATTAAAGGAAATCATCTAAGCATTACAGCTAATGTTATTGAGGGGAACATCACTATTCTTTCCTTAAACCAGCAATTTATTTTGCTAAATTATGATAGCTCACAATATTCAGGTGGTATATGTAACATTAAACACGCTTTGGAAAATGAAATTAAGATTCAGGTAAATAAAATTCTAAAAGCAATACCTGGCCTAAATGGCATAATCGGAATTGATTTAGTTATAACTCAAAATGGAAAACATCCCTCTGATATCTATTTAATTGAAATTAATCCACGACCGACAACACCTATATGTGGTTTGTTACATAATAGAAATAATCCAATATCATTTCATTCATTGAAAAGCTTTGATACTAAAAGAAATTATTTGGGGTATTTTGCTAAAGGAGTTAAAAAATCATCTGCCAAATTAACTGCTTTAGATTATAACATACTTAGCAAACAAGAAAATCTTATTACTCCACCATTATCCTTTCAAAATCATGAATATCACTTTTTAATGAGAGGAATTGGCAAAACTGTAAGAGAAGCAAAAAGAGATTTCAAAAGAAACCAGCGATTTTTATCAAATAAATTAAAGAAAGAATGACATTCTTAGGATATGTGAAGTACAATGAGTAAAATACTTGGATTAGATATTGGTGGCGCAAATACAAAATATGCATTAGTAGAATCTACAAATAATGAAATAAAACTTATTCAAACTGGTTCTGATTATTTTCCTTTTTGGAAAAAGCACATAGAATACACGATATACTTACGAGAGCTAAAAGATAAATTAGAACATTCATTTGGTGGTATCTCTCGAGTAGTATTTGTCACTACAGCTGAATTAGCTGATTGTTTTCAAACAAAAGAAGAAGGTATTGTACAAATAGCTAATTTTGTAATGGAAGTATTTTCAGAAAATGGAAGACCACTTATTTATGATGTTGAAGGAAATTTCATTGAAGCACAAGAAGCTAAAGATCATTGGCTCCAAGTATCAGCCTCAAATTGGTTTGCCTCAGCTCAATATTTAGCTAAAAAATATAAAGACGCAATTTTGATTGACATTGGTTCAACAACAACTGATATAATACCAATTTTCAACAATGCTGTTGTTGCTCAAGGAAAAACTGATATAGAGCGATTAACTTCTCGAGAACTAGTGTACACAGGATTATTAAGAACGAATGTAGCAACTATTCTACCTAAAGTAAAAATTAACCTTCAAGAAATTCCTCTCTCAAGTGAACTTTTTGCTACAACTGGTGATGTTCATTTAATCCTTGGAAACATCTCTGAAAAAGAGTTCACTGTTGAAACAACTGATGGAAAAGACGTTTCGAAAATTAATTCCTTAGTAAGATTAGCTAGAATAGTCTGTGCTGATGTTAATCAATTATCTGAAAAGGAATTAACCAGTATAGCAAAGCAAATTGAGAAAAGGCAATTTGAGATACTTTCTGAAGCATTAAATCATGTACTTGAAAATTATTATAGGAATTATGAAGTTAAACCTCAAATAATTCTTATTGGATCGGCTATTAACGCTCTAGGTATTCCACTTTTAAGAATGAATGGAATATATGATGAAATCATTGTGAGTGATATTTTATCTCGAGAAGAATTGAATGTATTTTCAGCTTTCGCTATAGCAACTCTTTATATCAAAGAATTTAACGATAAGTGATTATAATGCATGAGCAAACGAATATGGATCAAACCTCAGTAGATACTTTAATTAAAATTGGAGGTTCAATAACCGAAAATGGTACTCTTAAACAATTGCTTGAATTAGGTGAGGAACTTAATTATTGTTTTAAATCAATAAAGAAATTTGTCGTCGTTCCAGGGGGAGGTAGGTTTGCTGAAGAAGTAAGAGTATCTCAGAAAAGAAATCATTTTAATGATGAAACTGCTCATTGGATGGCTATTCATGCTATGGAGCAACATGCATTATTATTATCTCATTATATTTCTAATTCTTATATTGCATATGATTTATCAATTATTACTCGGGAGATAGAAGAGGGTAATAAAATCCCTATTATTAGCGTATTAGATTTTATGAGAACCAAAAGTAAGCTACCTCATTCCTGGGCTGCCACAAGTGATGCTATAGCGGTTGAAATTGCTAATCATTTGAATTTTAATCAGATAATTTTTGTGAAAGATATTGATGGAGTTATTGTTGATAATGCTGTAATGCCTGTAATAACTACAGAGTCAATTAGAAAGCTAGAAAACAGTCCTCTTGATCCAATAACACCAGATTTACTCGAGAAATCTAGTCTAAAGACATGGATAATTAATGGCTTTAAATCAAAAAGAATACAAGAAATATTAATGAATAAGGAGAATATTATTGCAACAAAAATAATGAATAAAAAAGTCATCTAACATAACAATTTTATTGTGCTGATGCATATTACAATAGGAGACTTTCAAGTAATGAGTGAAATAGCCAGAGTAAATACAGGCATTCCTGGTTTAGACAAGATGTTAAATGGTGGTTTACCTAAAGGAAGAACAATTCTCCTTAGTGGTCCAGCTGGTGGAGGGAAAACAACATTAGCAACTCAATTCATTTATAGAGGAGTTTTGGATTATGGTGACCCTGGTATTTATGTTACATTTGATGAAAGTCCGAAAACTGTTCGTCAGAATTTTGCTAGCTACAACTGGCGATTAGAAAGTCTAGAAAAAGAGAACTTGTTAGCTCTTGTTGATGGATTCTCAATGCGTGCAGGAGTTGCTTCAAAAGAAAAATACAACATAAGATTGGAAATCGATGATTTGTTAACTACACTTATAGCCTTAATAGATGAACTTGGAGCTGAGCGCGTTGTGATTGATTCTTTAACAGCACTAGCATTATCACTTGAAAGCGAAATCAGAATCCGTCGTGAGATACTCAAATTAAGTGCTGTTATGTCAAGCTTGAAATGCACCACTATTGTTACTAGTGAAATGTCTCAAAGTGGTGAAATCTCACGTTATGGTGTTGAAGAATTTATGGCTTCAGGAGTAATTGTTCTTGATATTCAAGAAGTTAATCAACGGTTAGTTCGCAGCATTTACATTAGAAAAATGAGAGGAATTGATCACGAATTAGTACGCAGACCTTTTGAGTTAACACAAAATGGTTGTGTAGCTCTTTCGACAGAGAATTTATTTATTTAGCCTTCTCAGATAATTGAATGCTTTCCATTAATTATTGAATAAACATAGTAGGAAAGAAATCAATATGTTTACAAAAAAAACGAATGTTGATGATGATGATTTAGTTCTTATGGAAACAAAAACACTTGAAGAGAAATGCGGAAATTGTGGAAAAAAATTAACTTTGAAAATCTATTGGTCAAAAGAAGATTATCGTCAGAAGATTGAATGTGAAGATTGTGGAATAGCTGTATGGAAGAATCCCGAAAAAAGAGAAAGTATATAACAGCTAAATTATCTTTTGTCCATAACTATTCGAGTAAAATTCTTCATATTCTTAAAAAGATCAAGATTCTTTGTTATCTTCCCAATTATATTAACCTCGGAATATGGTCTTACTTTGTCCCAAAAAATACAAATAGCTTTTCCCATAGGCCAATAAGCGATATCACCTGCTTCTACTTCAAATGTGGGATGTTCAGATTTTACTTGGACATCAATGAGAAAATAAGCCTCAGATTTCTCATAGATTTGGGCTCTACCGCTCATGGGTAAATTATACCAAATATTTTCAACTGAGAGAGGAGCCTTAACGCGATATAAATCTCCTTCGGCTTCACCTAGCTGTTCAATAGTAAATTTTACAGGATATACTTCCATCTTTGACATTGCAAACACCGTGAAATATAGCTATCTAATATATCAAAAAAAGTTTCTGTTAAAAGGTTAAGTGGTGCCCCGACCGGGATTTGAACCCGAGTCTACAACTCGAAAGGCTGCAATGATTGGCCGAACTACACCATCGGGGCTAAAAATGCTATTAGCGTTTTTTTGTGAGACTATCTAGTTTTAAATCTTTCTTAGACTCAAAAAAATAACATATCATCTTCTTTTGAAGTGAAAATGGGAAAAAAAAAGATATACAGCAGGGAAATCCTGCTGCTTATTCATAGTCTAACTATTTTCTCTTTTTGATGATTAAGAATGTAGCGGAAGCTACAGCCATCAATGAAGCAAGTGTGATTAATAGACTGAAACCAGGAGTGGTTGGGGTCCAACCTAAGTCGAATCCGGCTTTAGTCATGTATTCTCTTGCTTTGTCGAGATCATGGTTATAACGAATAATGTTTGGATTACACCAAATACCTTGTTTTTGGTATATTGGGTGATCAGTTATAGTATATTCGCCTCTATGAATAACACTGTTTATTTCAACTCTGTCTAATGCATAAGAGATAGCTTTTCTAATACACAAACCAACGGTTAAGCTTGGATCGCCTGGGGCGACTTCGCGGCTACCGATGTTTTCTCTAACTTCTCTCATGTTATAGCCGAAGAAACCAAAGTAGAATGTGGTATCTGATTGGATTTCGAATCGAGGATCGTCTACATAGTCGTCTCTCTTCTCTGGGAATTGAGTTACACTTTCAATATCAACTTTACCAGCTTCAAATTCTAGTAAAGCAGTTTGGGCATCAGGAATAATTCTGATTCTCAAGGTATCCATACCATTTGCATCCCATGTGGCATCAAATCCGAATCTGTTTACCCAGTCAAGAGCTGTATCGCTGGTGATTGTTTCATCTAATCTCCAACAATCAGTATTGAGTGATAAGACAGTTTCAACACCTTCTGTAAAGTCGCTAATCTCGAAGAGACCAGTACCGAAACAGTTGGTTGCGAATTTGTTCCAGGATGGATGAGTAATGTCTGGAGTAACTCCATCAGCTAATTGGGTTTGGTTTAAGTAGTGTTCTGGCATAATTCTCAATGAAATTGATGGTAAGAATGGTGCATAAGGATCATTTTCTGGAGTGTCTGGATCACCGTCAATATAAAGATCGAGGGTATATTGATCAAGAATTTCCATATCTTTAATCCATTCATATACTTGTTGGTCATTTGAGACATGAGCCCAAGCATATAAAGTGAAGTAAACATCTTCAGCATCAAAGTATTCATTGGTAAATAGACCATCTGGGTCAGTTTGCCATTTAATGCCTTCTCTTAGAGTAATTCTTAGATGAGTATCATCTATCATAGAATAGCTTTCAGCTAAGTGAGGCCAGACGCTTAAGTCAGCATCATACCAGATCAAGGAATCCATAGTTGCAGTGCTAATAAAGCTTGATGAAGTATCATCTTGGAACAATGGATTAAGATCAGACCAGGCAGCATCAGTGATGACTAATTCATCAGTACTTGTTTGACCAGTGTGTGAACCAGTCCAGTACATTTTACCCCATGATTGGAGAATACCATCAGTGAAGTTATAACCTTCTAATTCAGCCCAGTTAGCAATATATGATTTTGGTGCAAATGTTGGTTGTAATGGGAGAATTTTGTCCATTAAGTATTGTTCCCATTCCCAGTAGTGTTGTACACGTTCTTCTGAGTCTGGAGGCATAATGAGATTACCTTCTTTCATGTACCACTCATTAAGACCTGTATTTAGTTCATCATCCCAGTCCATGCTTGTATCGTAGCCGAACAGGTTCAAGGAACCGTTTTCGTTATAGACACCAGTAAAGTCTGGGTCTGCACCTCCGCCTGTTAATGCAACATAACAGACGTCGAAATCTCTGAATGCAACTAATTCACCTACAAAAGTAGGCCAATCTTGCACGATTACATCTACATTTATTCCGATTCTTGCTAAGTGTTGTTTTAAGAAGTTAAGATAGTCAGGTCTAACTCCTCCACCATTTGTTTTAGCCACTAATGTAAAGAATGGATCAATAGCATCAGTCTTTGCTGGTTGTACAGCAAATGAGCTAGCAACAAATAGGGTAAAAATAACACCGACAAGAATTGTCGATTTAATTTTGTTCACTTTCATTAGGTGATCACCAAAATTCGGTTCAACCTTGCTAATTAGATTCGATTCTCTGTGAATCTAACGCTCAAAGGTTTAGAGCGCTAAACTAATTAGTTTACATTGCTACTTAAAAAAGTTTTGTCTAAAAATAAAATTCATTTATATAGCTCAAAATGAGCTTTTTAGATATTTTTCATTTAATTTTATATAAAGATTTCTAGTGTAAAAATTTGTGAGTTTATTAGGAATTTTAACCAAAAAAGTATTGAAAATTGATGTTTAAAGCTAGAAAAAGTAATAATTTGGCTTGTATTAATAAAAAATTATTAACTCTAATTAACTAATCAACTATAATAGAAAAGGAATGTTTGAAATGAATTTCTACTCCCAAAAATTACCAAAAAGAACTAGAAGACAACTCGTTAGAAAAATCAGGAAGATGAGCAACGATGATCTAAAGAAATCACTAATTGAAATTAGGAGTAAAAATGAAGTCATTGATATTGACAATATTGAGAAATTGGAAAAGGAATTCATAGGAAATTTAGTTCTGGAAGAACTATATTCTACTGAATTAAAAAAGAGAGAATTATTAGAATGGGCTTTACAATCGAATTGAATAGAACTTTATTAATCACATTTTTTTTCATTTGACTCAGGTTTTTCGGAATTATTTGATATTTTAATTGCTGTTGTTTTTGTATCTGAAATATATGATTGATTCAATAAGCTCAAACGTTCCATAGATTCTCTCCAGCCTGGACAAACATCAAATTGAGCTTGCCATTCACATTCCCTACAATCACGTTCCATCTCTCTTCCTCGTTTCACGCTCAAAATTGTCATGCCAGCAATTATAATTAGAGCTGCAGGAATTTTAAATGCCCAGTGTTGAGAAAGTATAACACAAAATAGGAATCCTGCAAACAATCCTCGACCAAATTTAGAAAGATCTTTAATAAACATTGAAAATTTGCCCAAGAAATATAAAAGAGCGAGTATAAATGAACCAATAACAAACCACCATAAATTATCTATATGAAAGGATGGAGTCAAGAAAAATTCTCGTGCTTTTTCCCAAAAAATGAATAATAATACTATAGTATATAATGGTGGATAGCTTAAGAAACACCCTTTACAAAATCTTACAGGGCCAATTTTAAAAACATGAGAATCATAATGATCACAATATGGATGATGTGAAATCATTAATCTCACTACTTTCCAATTAAAAATCGCCTTAAAATATTGAACAAATCTACTTGGAGGTTTCTTTTCTCTGTTTTTCTTATTATTACAATTATCACAATTGGTGTGATTGGCTGATGATTGTAGAATCATAGTATCATTATTTTGAGCACCAATCTCAGAGATTGATTCATTTGTAGATTCTTCCATTTAATACACCAAAAGTAGATTAAACCAATTGTAATTCAGAGGTAGTTAAATTAATTAATAATTCTTAAGGTATATACCGATAATAGATTATCAATTAACATTGGTGCAAAACATGAGAAAGATAACTTTCCTATCAGGTGGAACAGGAACACCAAAATTGTTACTTGGTATGAGAAAATTAATTCCAGACGAGAATTTACATATTATCGGTAATACTGGCGATGATGATTATTTCTTTGGATTATTGATTTCTCCCGATATTGATACTTTACTTTATTTATTTTCTGAAAAATTAGATTTAACCAAATTTTGGGGAGTAAAAAAAGAAACATTTACACTATTAACTCAACTTGAGTTGTTAGGAGAAGAAACTTGGTTTAAATTAGGTGATAAGGATTTAGCTTTACATTTATTGCGAAACAAATTATTACAACAAGGATGGACACTTAACGAAGCTATCCATGAAATCTCTAAAAGATTAAAAATTAGGGCTAAAATCTACCCAATGTCTAATGATTTTATACAAACAAAATTCATAGATATGAGAGAGAATATCTATTCATTTCAAGAATATACAGTTAAAAATCGCGAAACTATACAAATTAAAGAAGTAATCTATGAAGGAAGTAAAAATGCTAAAGCATTACCCGAAGCAATAAATGCGATAATGGATACCTCTTTAGTTATTATTGGCCCTAGCAATCCAATAACAAGCATTGGGCCTATGCTTGCTATTTCTGGTATTAAAAAAGCATTAATTGAAACTGAAGCAAAAATAATAGCAATTTCGCCTATTATTAGTAATAGGGCTTTTAGTGGACCTGCTGCGAAACTACTACAGCAATTAGGTTATGAAGCAACCCCTAAAGCAATAGCTGAAATGTACCAAGAATTCTTAGATTTAATGATTATTAGCGAAGCAGATAAACATCTGATCAATGGAATTGAAAAATTAGGTGTAAAAACTTTATCAACAAATATTTCATTGAAAACTAACGATGAACGGAAAAAATTAGCAAATAAAATATTAAAAGAATTTGTTGATTAGATTAAGGAATAATTTCACAACCATTATTATAGATTGGATAATCAAAATCTGATAATGAAATTATTTTTTTATTGATTAAGTCTTGAACTTCATCCTTAATTAAGGTGAGAGAAGTAACCATATTCTTCACTGTACTACAAACTTTATCAAATAAACTGTTACCCCATAGTTTCGTTTTATTTATGAATAAACAACGACCACCACACATTTCAAAAATGTCACATTTAGGACAAGGATCAGAAACAAACATTGAATTTTTAATCGATGCTGGTGTTTTTGACCAAATATCACCAACTATAGAAAAGTCAAATTCAGGAGAAATAGGACATACTGAAATCGTGCCATTTGGATTAATGGCAAATGAGTCAACACCTGCACCACAACGAATAACACTTGGTTGGTTTAATAAAATGGATTTCATAACTGGTATAAATGGTACCAAGCCAATGAATATGCCTTTTTGCATATTTTCTAACCACCAATTCACCAATCGTTGAATACCAGGATTATAACTACTAGTTACCCAATCATCAAAATTACTCCAACGAGTTTTGGGATCGTCATCCCATTGACTATCAATTTGCCAATGGATGTGATCAAAATGTGGCTCCTTTATACAAGCTAAATGTGTTACTTCTTCATAAATGTCTGCAACTTCTGAAACTGCCATTCGAGCAATTAGATCACCTTTAAATCCATTCTCTCGAGCGATTTTACAATTTTCAAGCACTGTTTTATAATTGCCTATTCCACGATTCTCATCATTAACTTCAGGACGACCATCAATAGAAGCAAGAATGGTATTAAGTTTTGATAATACCTCTGAGGGAACTTTATCAAGATTAACAGCATTAGTTTGAACAGACCAATGACTAACCTCTGATATAGTGTTCATGATTTCAATCATTTTGGGAATTCTTATTAGTGGTTCTCCACCATAAAACTGAACAGTTACCCTACTTTCATCTTTTTCTAGAAACGAATGTAGGTCTTCTGTGGAATATGCTATGTCGATAGGAGGGATTTCGAATGCAGCATCCTCACCACAGTATTTACATTTGAGATTGCATGCTCGTGTTAAGATAACAAAATAGTTCGTTAGTTGAGACCACCAAGTACTATTAAATCACAATTTGATTTCATTCAATAAAAAATTAAGTATTAATTAAAGCTTCTAAATTTCTAATATCAGTAAGTGGATATTTCTTATGAATGAATCTTAGGTCTTATTCTTTTATCTTATCCTCAATATAATAGTCATATAATTCAGCCTCTCCACGATCCCTAACCAAGTATCTATAAATAATGCCCATAAAACCACTACCTGCAGGAGAGCCTACAATTCCAGAAAGAAGTATCACTGATGAAAAAATTATGAAAATAAATCTCAATGGTGCGCCAGCAGTTGCCAATCCATGAAAATACCACAAAATCGGGATAGCAATAGCTCCTTGAGTTATACTAATTGGAATGCCAATAATGAAGCCATCATAAAGACAATTAATGAGAGGGCGCTTTCTCATATAACCAGTATAGAGACCACCTAAAAGACCTGAAGCAACAAATGAAGGAATGATAAGATAAATAGATTCACTTGGTAAAAGAAAGATAATGGTTGATATATCTATGATCAATGCTGTTATTAGAAAGGTTTTTAGCTCCAAATAAATCAGCTCAATATTTCAACTCGTTAGTATAATGATTAAAACTATTTAGAATTTAAATTCTCATGTATATCTTTAATTTCTAACAAAAAAACTGAAGAAAGTAAGCATTGATGTTAACTTTATAAAATAATACCCAACTATCAAAAAAACTCAGTAATTAAAGAGCTATATTAATTATATTAAAAACAGCATCAAAATTTAATATTTATAGTGACACTTTTTTGAGGGATGCGAGTAAAATTAACTTCAATAAAGCAACACAAAACATAAATAATACATCGTATAAGCTTTATACAGGGGACGTCAATTTCGAAGCGGCGCACGAGTTATCAAAGCGAAATACTTATAAAGAGAGCAATGACTCAGAAAAGCTCAAACTGTAAATATTTCAAAAGAATATTATGAAGGCCGTGAAAGAAAATTGATCACTGAATTGTTAAACAGCTCAATAAAAGATCGAGAAGCAAGGATAAGACTCTCGGTTGAAAAGAAGAAGGGAACTCGAGGAAGAAAACGAAGTAAGAAAACCATACGAGTCCAAGAATTAATACTTGACACTCTATTTGTTAGTTGTCGTCTTATGCGATCATCTGAGATTAGAATTGCGGTAGGCAAACGTGTTAAAGGATTAAGTAATTATCTATTCTTCTCTGCATTAAGAGATTTACAAACAAGAGGGGACATCGTTAAACGTAAAAATCTATTAAATATGAAATATACTTTTTACGCTTTATCTGACACTGAAAGGCAAAAGAGACAAGCATTTAGCTATCCAACCACACCAATCAGCAGTCTAATTTACAATAATATAACAACACTCCCATACTCTCTCGAAGCATTATTGTTAATGCCAAGATTCTTCTGGTAAGAACAATCGAGAATCGAATGGGGCTGCATAAGAAATTGTGCAGCTTATCTTTTTTTATTATCTTAAAAATAAATTAAAGAAAAATAGATTGAAATTAAAGCAATTTATAACGCTTTAATTTTTTCAACTAAAATTCTTATAGGTAGCATGAAAGATTCAGGATCTTTTATTGAAGTTTCAAAAACATCATATTCATTACTTACAGCTGTTCTTGCAAAGTCTGCACCGAGAAACAAACCTTTACCAGCTAAATCAGATTTATTCATAAATATGATAACAGGAATTGTTTTGCCCGTTCTAATCTCTTCATTCTTGATTTTATCAATATAGACATTTAAATATTCGATAGAGGAAACATTTGATCCATCTGCTAGTATGATAATAGCATCAGAACCTTTAAGGCAAATATCAGCCATAAATTCAAAACGCTCCTGGCCGGCTGTATCGAAAATTGAAAATGTCATAAAGAAATCGATATCATCTCGAGAGAGAAGACTATCAACTCCGTCATTAATTTCTAAAAACTCAAATTGATTATTCTTTGTAAAGATAACCATAGCACCAACTTGATTTAAGCTAACAGTGGTTGTAGATTCTTCAACATCAATAGGTGTATATGTTAAATTAGCTTTATTTTCAAGGTAATCCATTCGTTTTACGTCTGAAACTACGAAGTCATTACCAAATAATGTTCGTAGGAAAGAGGTTTTCCCACTCCCAGAGGTACCCAATACTGTTATTTTTAATAAGCGGGAGTGCATGGCCTCTCTTAACAACTCGGCAATTGTCAATTTTTTTAACTCCAAGGCAATTTAAGTTAAGATTTAACTATTTACAATTAAATTAACCCAACCATTATTTAAGAGCGTAATGAAAAAACCTTACAAGGTATCTAGTAAAATTGTCCTCGTTTTGTCGAGGATGAATTTTATATAAAATCAATATGTTTTAATTAATTTGAAAAAAGATACCAAATGACAAAAAAAGAATGAAATTTTGACAGTTGATTTTGAATAGAAAAGAATTGTATTAAATGAAAATCATCTCCGAATAATCGAAAGGGTTTTAAAATAATAGTTGGAAAACAATAAATTGTGAAAAAAGCATCGATGGTCTAGTCTGGTCTAGGACTCCAGCCTTCCAAGCTGGGTACCCGGGTTCAAATCCCGGTCGATGCACCAATTTAAGCTATTTTTAAGCAATTAGTTAAAATAGGAGAAAGTTAGAACCATTTTAGATTAACATGAAGCTTATTGGAATTGATGAAGAAAAGTGTATAAATTGTGGAAAATGTGTGAAAGTTTGCCCTAGTCTTTTGTTTAGCGAAAAAGAAGAAAATAAGGATAGCAAAATAAAATATACTTTTTCAGATCCAAACGATCTTTGTGTACAATGTGGTCATTGTATAGCAATATGTCCACCAGAAGCCATAGATTATAAAGAAGCAGACCCACCATTTAATTTTGAAGGGACAAAGAAATTACAAGAAATTGCTTCTTATGAAACTATACAAAAATTATTACGAATGAGAAGATCAATTAGAAATTTCAAGCAAGAAGAGATACCTAAGGAAAAAATAGAGAAATTATTAGAAGCAATGCGTTATGCACCTTCAGCTAGCAACAGACAAAATTGGCGGTATATCGTACTAACTAACAAAGATGAGATTAATTACCTATCAAAGAAAACAGCTAAATTCTTCAAAACAGCTAGAAAAGTGCTACCTTTACGTTATTTAGTAGCTCCTTTCTTAAATCCTGGAGCTAGAAGGAGAGCACTAAATCCAAAATCAAAAATTCAATTAGATAGAGGAATAACACGAATGGAACAAGGAGAAGATATTGTATTCTTTAATGCTCCATGCGTAATTATTCTGTATTCAAGACCATATGCAAATGGATTAGCTGAAAACGATGCTGGAATTGCCTTGACTTATGGCATGATAACAGCACAATCATTAGGATTGGGAACTTGTTGGATAGGATTTGTTCAGCGAAGGATGCAGAACAATAGAAAATTACGGAAACATTACAAAATACCAAGAGGATTCAATGTTTTTGGAGTTCTTGCTGTTGGTGAACCAACAATACAGTATCAAAGAGGACCTCCAAGAAGAGAACTCCGTGTTAAATGGTATGAATGAAGAAAATAAATCAATAAAATTAATTAAAAAAAAATCCTTTTTATTAGCTAAAAACTAATGGAGGATTTGAAAATTTCAGTTAATGATGAGATATTAGAGGAATTAAAGAAAATCCGTGAACTCATGGAACCAAAAGAAGAAGAGCCAGAAAAAGTAGAAGAACCACCAAAGAAACTTAAGCGCATTAAGAAATTTGGTTTCGACTTCCTAGAATTCATAAGAAAATATCGTGTTTTTGGTTTAGCTGTTGCCTTTATTATGGCAACTTATGTTGGATTGCTTGTAGCATCATTGGTAAGTGATATTATAATGCCAATATTCTTTTACATCCCAGGATTAAATCAGCTAGAACAATTAAGTGATTGGACAGCGGGTAATTTCTTAATTGGTAATTTTTTGGCTACATTAATCACTTTTATCATTATTTCAATAGTTATTTTCTTATTGGTAAAATTAGCAACGAAAATAGGGTTAGAAAAAGAGGATTAAAATCCTATTCTTTCTTTTTTTCAACCAAAATTCTACTGAAAAAAATGCTCAGGTGTTTTTACTACTAATATTTTGATGTTAGAACTACTTTTATTGTAAATAAAAAATGAAAGAATATACAATCCAAATCACGAATTGTATATTTTATTTTGAATTAATACCTAATTTCTTTCTTTTAGATTCAATATGACCTAAGATACCATCTACAGCTTTTACAGCGTCAGGTTCAACACTTAATAAACCTCCAGTAATACCCTCAATATCACTGGTTAATAATTGAACTAAATTTGTTGCTCCTGTAACAGGAGGTATTGGATTTACATATGTATAAAGACCAAACGCAAGGGCAAAAATGGCATCAATTGTTGCTTTTTGTTCCATATATTCAGGTGCTGCAACAGCAACTGGCAAATCAGATATAGGTACCTCACCAAGTGCAAGTGATACCGCATTTACAAGATCTGCTAAACGACCGGTATCAGTACATGTTCCATAGCTTAAAACTGGAGGGATCTTTAACGCTTCACATATTTGTTTTAAACCCGACCCTGCTAATTCTTTTGCATCTAAACTACATAAGCCAGCCACTTGAACAGCAGCATTACCGCAACCTAGTGATAGAACCAAAAGGTCACGTTTAATCAACTCTTTTGTTACTTCAACTGTATGTATATCTTGTCCCTTATCCCTAAGTGAAGAACAAGAAATCATTCCAACAATACCTCGTATCGTACCTGCTTTTACAGCATTCAATAATGGTTCTAGAGAACCTCCTAAAGCTGCTAAAATACTTTCTGTTGAGAAACCAACTATTGCTTCCTTCATAGCTAAATCTTTCATAGGTTCTATTGTTTGTATCCGTTCGGGGAAATTTTCGATGGCCATAGTTAGGAGTTTCTCAGCTTGCTTTTCAGCTTCTTCTGGGATATAATTCAACCGTTCATCAATTCCTTCAAAAGCAACAACTTCACTTACAGGAACAAGTTTGAATTTGAACACTTCTGCATATAATGGGTCAATTGGCATCGAACAATTCATATCAGCAACAAAAAGATCAACACAACCGCTGGCAAAGATTGCTTCTTGCATAATCCAATTACCAGTATATCCATAAAAGGCATCATCCATTTCCCATCGTTGAATCATTTCTTGACCAGTTTCAATATTTGCGATAACACGTAAACCTTTTGCACCAACCTTTTGAGCCTTCTTTTGCCATTCAGGTTTGCGTGCAAGCTGTACCATAGCAAATCCTAAAAAGGGTTCATGACCATTTGGCAAAACGTTAACATAATGTGCATCAAGAACACCAAGATCAACTCGCATTGCATGAGGTTTAGGGATACCAAATAAAATGTCTTGTATATATTCATTAACAATTTGACTTTGATAAGCCATAGCAATGCTAAGGCGCATAGCTTTTAATGCTAAACTGACATAATAACCATCTACATTTGTAAGGCAAGAACTAGTAGAAAGCATCATTTCACCATAGATTCCCCCAGGGAAGATACCAAGTTTTTTCCATAGTTCTTTCCGATCTTCAGGAGCTAGAATTTCAACTATTTTACTGGGAGTTTCGTATCGCCTATTAAAATCATCAAGAGCAAAATCATACAATCTTAAAGCTATTTCATTTGGTGAATCTGATATATCCAGACCTAAACGGTTAGCAAAAGTCTTCAATTTTTCTATTTCAGTAATTTTGAAAGGTGTCTTTCCTTCTGCTGTAGCTTTGAGTGTTTTTAATGTTTGATCAGTGTGATATTGATAAGTTGAAGCTCCCATAACATTTCTCAGGAGCATCATTCGCATCGCCATTCCATCACCAGTAATGCCACAAACACCACGTTTATCTTCTGCTACATTAGCTCTACAAGGACCATTAGAACAGAGATCACATCTAACACCACCTAAACAAAATTGACATCTTCTATCGGGATCTCCACCTAATCCTTGAGCTTTATATCGATCCCAAATATTTGTTAGGCCTCGTTGGCGTATGATTTCATGAAGGGAATCAATGGAAGAAACTTTTTCTAAATTTTCTTTCCTAAGACGCTCTTCATAAATTTTATTCACAGAATCATGATAAGAAACACGTTCTTTTTGCATATATCATCCCTCAATTTAGTAATTACTTTGTTATTCCTATTCTATACTCAAATATTAAGGCATTGGCACAGAACCTAAAGCTGAACTATAAAAGTACATCAGTTATTTATTAAGACTAGAAGGAAGATTGAATAAAATAACAGAGTTAAGCAAATTGGAATTGATGATTATGACCAATGAATTATTTGAAGAAGTAAGGGAAGTAATTAAGATTTATTTCAAAAGTATAAAAACGGCTGATTTTAAGTTAATGCGTTCAGTAGCCCATCCTGATGGAAGAATATTTTTAGGGAGTACTACTACTAGCAGGAATTTACACGACCATTGGAAAGATGAAGAAGTACAATTTGCAAATAAGGAACGTGCAAAACAGCTAAAAGAGATGGAAGTGAAATTAATTACTATTCAAGTTGAAGGAACTATAGCTTTTGCCAAAATACAGATGGGTAATTGGTTGGATTATCACAATTTAGTGAAAACACCTGAAGGTTGGAAATTTGTTGATAAGGTTTCACATAGAATAAAATAAAAGACAATTTTAGAGAATTTTCAATCGTAATGCAGGCCAATTCTTAAAGAAATATATTGTCAACTTTCTAAATTGTCTTCTTTTTCATTTTCACCATCAGTATATTTTTTAGTGAAATGTTCTTGGGTTTCTAATAATCCACTGCGTTTTATTTCTATAAAACGTTCTAAGCGAGAAACGGATTTTTTAATATTTGTTAATAAATCTTCAAGATAAAATAAGTCTTCTTGAGTTAATTCCATATTATGATCTAATTCCATGATTTATATCCCCTACAATAACATCTTACAATCTTTGTACACTCATAGAGAAGTGCATATATCGATTTGTTTTATTCTTAAAATATTTTGTGAAAATAATAATTATTATTAACTCATTCATTTTAGATTTATGATATTCAATTGTAGAATATCAATATTAAACTTAACATTTTTCTTTTTTTTAAACAAAAAGCTTAGAATCTAAGAAAAATTACTATGAAAAACATTAGAATCTTTGCTCAAATGAATGGTTAATTGATTAGATATTTCTCCCAAATTTTATATAATCTATTGAAGATTGTTATTACAGAGATGATGTAAAAATGACATACTATCTAGGAAATAAATGCCACATGAATTATAAGCATTTAACAAGCAAAACAGTATTTGATAGTGAAGGGAAAGATATCGGATATGTGAAAGACATAATATTCGATACCGATTTTAATCCGATTTATATTGTGCTAGCAGGAAATATATGGCAAACACTTTCGGAAAAATTAGGGTTTAAGAAAGATGATGACCCTGTTGTATCACTAGAAGACATTAATGATATAGAAGATACTATACAGCTACGTATTGCTAAAGAGCATATAAAATGTTCATATGATGCTGGTGTATTACCAAAGAATGTTTACTTTTATTCAGAAATGAAAAACAAAGATGTAATAGACAAAGAAAACAAAGATGTTGGAAAAATAAAAAGTGTAATCTTCCTACCATGTGAAGATACGGTTTTCATTGTAAGAGGTACGCGATTGGAAAGTGTTGCTAAAGCACTAGGAATAATCGGTGACGAATGGGACTTATTAGTACCACGAAGTGTTATTACTGAAGTATTAAAAAACAAAGTAAAAATTAATCTTGATAGCAAAGAGCTTGAAAGAATTATGAACGAAGATCGAATTGATCAAAGAGAAATCAATGACTTTTTGAATCAAAGAAAGGTTGAAAAACCAATATCAATACGCGCGTTAGCAGGTAGATATGGTGTTTAATCTATCACCTTTCAATTAAATTATGATGATTATTAAGGAGTGATAGATAATGAGTGTTAATTTAAAAAATAAAAAATACATTAGCTTTCATAAGCTTGCTAATAAAAAAGTAGTTGATAAAAATGGTAGTGAAATAGGAAAAATCAAAGATATCATTTTTAATGAAAAATTTGATGCTCTAAACCTAGTTGTAAAGGGGAGTATTTGGGAACAACTAGCCGAAAAAATAGGTATGAAAAAAGAAAATGAGTTATTAATTCCATTAAAGAAAACAACCTATGTTGATGGCAAAGTTAAATTACTAATACCAAAAGAGAAACTAAAAACTGAACTGGAAAACAAAGCTGTGCCTAAAATCACTTTTCATTACACGCAATTAGAAAACATGGAAGTAGTTGATCGCTTGAATAGAAAATTAGGGAGAATAAAGAACCTCCTCTTTCTGCCATGTAATGCTACTTTCTTTATTGTAGGTGGATCTAAAATAGAAGAAATAGCTGAAAGTTTAGGATTAGTAAACAATAAATTAGATTTACTGGTACCAAAAGATGAAATAAGCATAGTACTAAAGGAAACAATAAAATTAAACGTCGATGAAGAAGGGTTACATAAAATATTAAATGAAAATCAACTCGACCCTGAAACTACTGAAGACTATTTAAATCAAGTTAAATTAGATAGACCATTATCAATACAAGCTTTAGGGACAAAATATCAAATATAATACAAGCCTTCTTTTTTCCTTTTTTTAATTAAAGTAATAATCTTTAATGATATTTAAGCAGAAATATATCTAAAAAGAAAAGTTGAAATAAAACAAGAAAAATGTATAGATAAAAAGAAAGAATTATCATTTTTTATTGGAGGAAGGAGATAATAATGACTGTTTTAGATGAAATTAATCAAATAACTTCTCGTAGTGAAAAAATTACCAAAATTCCTTCTGATATAGACAGCTTATTCTATAAAGTGAAGGGCGAAGGAAATGAGAAAAAAATATCATTTTTTACCTATAATATCGTCCATCGATTAGCGTGGTCAGCAATAATATGGATTATTATATTATTATCATTGTATGGGACATATTATTATAATATGATTTATGTTGGCGTAATCATAACAGTAGCCTTATTATCAATAGTGTTTAGCCCCGTAAGAGTGTGGGAATTAAATTTTAAAACCAATAAAATAATCTCCAGGTTTAAGATTTTAGGCATACCAATAACCAAAAAAGAATATGAAAAGAAGTCATTCTGGAACTCCAAAATAGAAGTAACATTTTATGTGTTTGCTTATGTAGGATCAACTTTTGAGAATGATACTCAGCAAGCTGTTGAAATGAATAAATTTTATACCAGCTTGTTAGATATGGAATCAGATGTTAATCAAGCAATAAAATATTCAAATTTCTTATTTGCTCATATTAATTTTAAACTAGTACAAAAAGCAAAAGAGCATGAAATAGAGGGAAGTTTACCACGTGGAAAGTTTAGTTTCCTCAATAGTAGAAAAATTAGAAAATATGTAAATCCCTTTGAAATTATAATTTCAAATTTCTTTACTAAAAAACGAAAGATTTTCATTGAGAGTTTTATAGAGTTCTTTCCTTTATCAGAACATTTCCTAGATGATAAAGAAGGTCCAAAAACCTATAACAAATTCTTCTGTAGTTATGGTTTAACTGAAAAATATAGTGACACTAGTATTCAATGGGATTAATTCTGTGCGAAATATTGATAAAATGGAGCATTTTCTGTGTTATAATGGTCACAAAAGACCAAACCAGATTTATTTTCTGACCATCTAAAGAATAATTAAGAAAAAATATTGAAGGTAAAAAAGCCATGATCGAAAACGGTAGAAAGAAACAAGTATTAGAGAATTTGGTTGAAATCTCTTTTGATGGTAAAGTAAATCCAAAATTTGATAAAACAAACTCACTAACAGAAAGAATGGCGCAATATAATGTACCAGGAATTAGTATAGCTGTAATTAATGATTATAAAATCGCTTGGACACATGTGGAAGGAATTATTGATAATAATTCAAAAAAGAAAGTAAATGAAAATACTATTTTTGAAGCAGCTTCAGCTACCAAACCATTTACAGCAGCAGCAGCATTACATCTTGTTGAAAAGGGAATTTTATCTCTTGATGGGGATGTTAATGATATCTTGAAAGACTGGAAAATTCCTGAAAATGAGTTTACTAAAAAGGAAAAGGTAACCCTTCGAAGATTATTAACTCATAAAGCGGGAATTAATCGCCCGGAAAGCATGTTCAATATTGAAGAAGGAAAAGTGCCAACATTAATTCAAGTATTGAAGGGTGAAACACCAGCAATGCACGATCCAGTAGAAGTAATATTCGAACCTGGAAGTGATCATCAATATTCTAATTTTGGGTATGTCATCATTGAGAAATTGATGGAAGATGCAACGGGGAAAAATTATAAGGAATTGATGAAAGAGATTATTTTCGAACCCCTTGGGATGAAGAATAGTCTTTTTGATGTACCTTTACCTGATGAAAAGGCTGATAATGCAATCCAACATCATATACCAACAGGTGAAACAAAAGGACGGGGTGTAAGCGCAGGATATTATGGGCATGGTGGATTACAAACAACAGCTGAGGATATAGCTAATTTCATGGTTGAGATAATGAAGACTTACAAAGGGATATCTGAAAAAATATTATCGCAAGAAATGGTCAGAAAATATTTATCTTCTGAACAAAAATTAGACCCAACAAAATACTTTGGATTATTTACTGATCAAGCATTAGGATTTTTCTTAATAGATAATGGTAAAGATATGTTCTTTATTTTACCTGGTGAAAATTCCCCTGGAGCAAATTGTTTAGTTATTGGATCACATACTCAAGGGAAAGGTGCTTGTGTTATGACCAATAGTGCACAAGGTAGCTTATTATCTATGGAAATAGTCTTTAGTTTAGTAAAAGAATACCAATGGAATTTTGGTTAAAAAAGAATGAAATTATGAGTTGCTCCTAGAAACGGAACAAACTCATACTATTTTTATCAAAACTAACTATCATAGAAAGAACTATTGAAGCTCTTCTAGCTCAGTTTTATTCGCTTCGTTGATAGCTTCTTTAATCCGATGCATCCATGCATGAATTTCATCAATACGATCAAAGACTTCTCGCTGAGGGAGGCCATAATCGACCACTTCTTCGATTGCATAATCTTCAATCACTTGATTAGTAATAACATTGCCTTTTTCACCCATAGATTGATGACTCTTATAGTTAGCACGAATAGTTCGCCATTTGAGTTTATTTTTCTCGGATTGTATGATATCAACACCATCCATACGAACAGGTATAGCTCGAGCAGCTCGTTCGAGTTTTGGGCCAATTTCATTACGGAGTACTAACAACTCAGGAATGGTCAAGATGCGCTTGGTTCCATCAAGAGCAATTAATGTACCTTTAGCTTTTTGATTGGTTAGGGAAATGCGAAGAGCAAGCTCTTGATCCTCATTAATCAATTGTTGGATTTTCTCGCGACATTCTTCGATAGTATAAGTTCTCTTGAACTCTTTCTTGGACCCAGGAATCACTTGGAACTTGTCATCACCTTCAATAGTTTTTGTTTTGTATTGAACGGAATCTCGACTGGCAAGACTGAGACGATTAATCCAAGTGTTGAGTTCATCATCCAGTTTTTTACGCCGAGCAAAGGCGTCTCCTAAAGTTATGGTCATTTGTATTTCACCCTCGCGAAATTTCATATGATTTATCCTACTCTTACTGTAGGAAAACGGTGCCAAGGCTGGTAGTCGTGGTTATGAGTGGCCACGGTTTGACACATCAAGTCAATAGCATATACATCTATACTAAATACTGAATAATGATATAAACCAAAAAGCTACCCTGCTTTTTGGACTGATTTTAAATTACTTGATTACGGCTTAGCAGGCCTAATGCTAAGGTAGGCGAGTATCAATCAGTGATTGCAATGATCAATTACAAGTTACAAACTCATATTTGATCCAACCTTGGCAAAAAGTAGCGGGACAGTAATGCTATATAATCTTTTCTCTCGTAAAAATGTGTGGTTAAATACGCTAAATAGTCAGAAAAAATATTTAACGAATGAGTTGAGTATTAATAACAATATTAACAATGTGAATGAGAGAGAGATCTAATGGAAGAAGGAATAAATAACCCTCAAAAAGAATTTTCATATGTAAGTAATGTTAAGAGAATGCAAATTACATTAATCATCTCACTTACCGTTAGCTTGTTAGCAACAATCTTTATTCTAATTTTCCCAATAGCGTGGTATCCTTCAAACTGGTACTTAGATATAATCGTTAATATTGGACTATGGGGTGATAATATTGGTTTTACTAAGTTATTTACTGGGTTATTATTAGGAGCTTTTATTTTAAGTGTTATTTGTTCAAGCTTATTGCTTACACAATATTATGGAAAGTTAGCTATGAGATTAACTAGTAGCTTAATAGTAGTACTAGTCAATATTATAACAGCAGTACTAGCTGGAGTATTTATTGGGTTGCTAACAGCATATATTCCAATACTTTCTACATCACCAGAAGGTATTTGGCACTATTATGTAGGATTTTACTCATCACTAATTGGAGCATCTACCCTTTTTATTCTAAGTTGCTTAGCTTTTAAATACTCGAATTTTACAATTATATTCCCAGAAACAAAAAAAAATAATTAAACGAAAATTAAAAAAAAAGTCATTGTAAAAAATGATAGCTGACTTTTGTAATATTTTAGAGATTCACCATCAATCATTTTTCTAGATTAACTTCAAAAGCTTTGAGCGATTCAGGGAGATCACTTTGAGAAGATACTTTACACAATTCATAAGTTATTACCCCAACTAACAATTCACGTTTGTCTTCTTGGGGTAACATGTAAAAATAGCGACCATTAGGAAGTTTCCTAGCTATAGATTCATAAAAATCGTGAGGATGATGTTTGTCAGCTGTACCATGAAAAACCAAAATCTCTTCAGTGATTTGAGGGAGATATTTTCTAATGTCAAATTTAAGTATTTTTTCAGCTGCCTTGCGCCATTTCCAAGTAACAGCTTCTTTGACCATATCTAAACCACGTTCATATTGGGTAGCATTTTTTTCACCCTTTAAAGCAATAGCCCCAAGAAGATTACGAATTAAACTAATAATGAAGGGAGGAGTACAACGTATCAAAGAAATAAGTATTCGATACTGGAAAACTTTGACAAAAGGGTCAATAAGGGCAATGGTTGGAGCAGTAAATTGTTTATCAAGAAGACCTTGCAATATTAATCCTGCGCAATAACTAGTCCCACATAAAACAAAATCAGTATTAGTTAAACCTAAAAAATCAATTACAGTGCCAATATCTTTAGCTGATTTTTCAATAGTAATTTTGGTTTTAACACGATTATGAAATAAACTTGATTTTTTCTCTCTTGTTTCTAAAAAGAAGAATTCACCACGACCAATGAAAGGCTTGCTTATGTCTCGCCAAGTCCAAGGAGAAGTACCTAAACCAGGAGCAAAAAGTAGTGGACGAGTAGTTAGAGGTTTTTCAGGTTTATGGTGGAAAACTCTGAGAGCACCGTCATCTATAGGGATATAAAATACCTTACTAACTCCTTTATCGTAAAAGTATTGCACTTGACGGTCATTATCATTTAACAAATTTGTTAACTGAATAGCTAACTCATCAGGAAATTTCTTTTCTTCGAAATCAACTAATTGATTTTTCATATAAATAAATTAAACAAATTAGTATTTTTACTTTAAGCTAAAAAAGCATAATTTCAAAGATGAAATTATAAAATTAATTGAAAAAATAGAAAAAGTGGTTATGAGCTTTAACTCAAAAATGAACCACAATTATTACAGAATTTATCGCCAGGTTTGACAATAGTGCCACAATATTGACAATAAGTTTGATCCTTAGGCAATTGTTGACCCAAATATTTTTCTTCATGTTCAGGTAAGCCAGATGATGATACCGGTACAACAGCTGTTGGTGGTTTACCTTGAACACTTAAAACTAAAATATCACCTGTTTCAGGTTCAAAAGAAGCTCGAAGCTGACCTTCTGATCGTAAATTGACAATAATATCTTTGGTTTGTTTTTCTGATAATTTAAGCTCAGATGATAATTGTGATAAACTGACGCGCTCATACGATTGGAGTGCACCAAGAACTTTCTCACGATTATAACGGTAACTGATAACATTGCTGATACCAGCAATAATCATTATTCCACCCACTAAAACTAGCCAAGGTGTGCCTGCAATATTTCTTGAAAAGGCAAAATTAAAAACTATTACTATTATGCCCCAAACTAATAACGCGCCACCTATAAAGAATGTCCAGATGTTTGCGTTAATAGCGGCATTTTTACTTGTACTCATAGTTGTAATACTCCTGATTAAATAGTGTCTAATTAGTAATTATCCTTTAGAGATTAAAATGCTTGCAAATAAAAAAAACTAAAATGACTTTTCAAGAAATATTATAGAAAAAAAGGAGGATTATCTAATAATTCCTCCAGCAGTGCTAGCTTTTCCAACCCATATTGAAACTGGACCTTCATCACCATTTGCGTTTCGACAAGTTATTTGGTAGGTATGGATAAGAGTTGTTCGCAAGTCACTAAAAATAAAGAAATCACCAGTAGTTGTGCCAATTATATCTCCATCGCATTTAATCACATACGTCCAGCCATCTATCCAATTTAAGGGGTGATCCCAAGTAAATTTGATGGTCATGCTATTAATCGCTGTACCCATGAAATTACGAACAGCTAAAGGAGTTTCTTGGGGGTAACTAGCGGGAGTATTTGGATCAGTACCATACTCGATACACTCTTGATAATCACTCCAACCATCATCGTCGGTATCAAAGAGAATAGGATTGGTACCATAGGTATATAATTCAGCATAATCGTAAAGCCCATCGCCATCTGTGTCTCTATTTCTAGGGTCTGTTCCTAATTGATATTCAAAGAGATTAGTTAACCCATCGCCATCAGCATCTTGTGCAGCATCATTAACAAGGGGATCTAATCCATTGCTAATTTCAAAACCATCTTTCATACCATCATTGTCAGTATCTGGATTATAAATATCTGTTTTGTATTCTTCTTCTTTTGAAATTGTTGCTCCATCTGTATCCAAATCAAGATGGTGCGCTTGTTGCCAGAAATAATATAAAAAGCCCATGGTAAATGAAGCACCTTGGTTCAAAATAATTTCAGCACTGTCATACCATTCTGAAGAACTGAATTCAGCATGTTCATAATCACATATTGTATCATAGTGACTTTTACCAATAAGTGCTGCTTGATGAACCCAACCAAGAACATTATAATTTCCTTCCCAATCTTGTTTCAGTGTTAAATCGCACCAAGAACCTGGCAAGGGTAATGTATAAGAATTAACATCTTGATAATAAGTATCAATTTTATTTTCGATTTTTGTGTGTTTTTGAACATATGATGAATCTAAGGAGATAACTACTTTTGACTCTGTAATTGTATTAACTGCATGCACAGGACATAGAACATCTTGAACAATATGAAGAGCAACACCTAAACAGAAATAAGCTCGTTCTAAATCACTGACATAATTAGTGTATAAAATATCATAAAGTGTATCGGTTCCATTTAAATTACTTGGATCAAAATTAGGGTCGATATCAGGAGGGTTTCCACTATAGAAATCTAAAGCATAACTAAAATATCTTTCTGCATAGTATGGACCATAAGGGCCATCGAATTTATCTAAAATAGTTGTAATGTAAATCATTAATGCTATGCCATAAATACCTGTTGGGAAAATTAAAGCCGTTAATACTAAATATAGTTCTGTTTGATTAAGGGTTTTAAGATCCACTGGATCCCATAGATGCCTCATAGATCTCATAGGAATAGTTAATCCATCAAATGTCGCTGGTTCATCAGCCCATTCTTGAGCGGTTTTCATTATATCAATAGGTCGTAAATTTAACGTTGGATTTGTAGGATTAACTGGTCGTAGGTATTGCCATAGTTCAGTTCTTAAATCATTCATTTCTTGAAAAATACGGTCAATATCATTTACGTTAGCGAATTGATCGCAGAAATCTGGAAATAGATTGGTACCATCATCATAATCCTTGAAGAGATCACGAAATAGTGCATTAGCATCCATAATAAATCCTCTATGTTCATCTAACATAAAAGCACGAGAATTATTAGTCAAAATACCTATACTTGAAAAAAACATAATAAAGATAATTAATAATGAAATAATTTTCTTCCTTTTCATTTTTTTACCATCCTCCTAAGTAATACTTTTGTACATTATATAAATAATACACAAAAGCTAGCAGTTTTAAACTACTGAAAAGTAAAGGGGAATTTACCTATTAAATAGTTACTATTTGATTTTAAGTGTTATTAAAGTAGAAATTAAATTGTATTATAACAAAAAAAGGAGAGATTTGTTAGAAGAAAAATCTCATTCTAACATCTTAATCTTGACGAGCCGCTTGACAGTAAATACATTGATGATCTTTAATGTCATTAATGGTATTACAATAAATGCATCGCCAATAACTGGTATATTGCTCACTTTGCTTTGGTGGAGGTTCAGCTATTGGTTGTTGCCATTGTGAAGAACTATAGGATTGTGATGGCGATGGAGGAGCAGGAGGAGGTACCTGTTGCTGATAAGTAGGTGTATAATAAACTTGCTGAGAACCAGAAGCTGAGAGACTTTTATTGGATCTACGAGCTACAAGAAAAACAAGCCCACCAATAAAAAAGAGAAGAAAACCAAGAAGAACACCAGGTATGGAATATTCACCAACCATTTCCCATGTTTGCTCGGAAGAACCTATGAATGTTCCTTCAGGATTAACAGTATCTCTAAATAATCCTGGTTTAATAATTCTGAAACGACAACTAGTAGCACTAAAATAAGCACTTTCACAGCTATAGGTGATTTCATAATTTCCAGCAACCATTTGACTAGCAGCTCCATCAGTGATAGTCTCAACATAACTTGACTGAGGAGAAACAGAGAACTCTAAAGTTGTTACTGCCAAAGTGACATTATTTGTCAAGATTAGGGTAATAGCCATCGTGTGCTCTTCAATATAATTGAAAGTATAATCAGCCCCAAAGATATAGGTGTCATCTTTTAACGAAACAGTAGCCGGAGCGCTCAAAGAGTTTGCTTTAGCAGTCCAAATTTCCTTAGATCTGGTTGAAAAAACAAAAGCTATCAAACTACCAGATACTATCATAAGAAGAATCCCAATTATTAACAATACTTTACCAAATAATCCCGGTTTTCCCAATATTAACCACCATCCAAGAATTATGCGCGTTAATTTAGTTTTATTAATTTAAACTAAAGGACTGAATAAATAGCAGTAAAAAAATATTTGGGTAGTAGTAAAGGAAAGAGTAATCATTTTAATCATCCCAATCTCTACCTAACCACGTGCTGTTCATATGATGTGTATAATCTACTGGACATCTTACAAAATATTTAACGTGATTGGAGTAGACTTCATCACTTTCAATTAATTCGACACAATCTATACAATAGTATTTTTCACAATCAAAACACCATTGTAGATTTTTCTTTTTCACACAATTAGTGCATTTTTCTTTTGCTATCATTTTTTACCAAATTTCTTAACGAAAATTTGATTATAAACTCTATGCGTGATTAATTTTATCATTAGTTTTTGAAGAGAAGTTTTGAATCTAAGACAGCTTTATTTTGTAAGCTTATAAGAAAACTGTAGACAGATAGAAAGCATATTAAAAAGATGAGAATAAGAAAAAATACATGAGCTATCTAATTGAAATATTTGAACCTAAAAAAGCATCTGAGGAGTTATGGCAAAAATATTTCGCTTCTACAGAGAAGATGTTCAAAGAAGAAAATCCAAAGGATGATCTACCAGATAGAGAGTTGGAAAAGGAATTCATGAGAAATCCCAATCCCTATTATGATATCTATCGGTGGATAGTGTTTGTAAATGAAGAAAAAGAGCAGATTATTGGACGAGGAACATTTTGGTTTGAAAATGAATTAACACCAAATTATGAAGAGGTAAAAGATAAGGGATATTTTTATTTTGCTATTGAAAAGGAGTATAGAAGGAAAGGGATAGGCTCAGAAATTTTCAAATTAATTAGCAGAAAAGCAAAAGAATGCAATAAAAACATTTTACGAGTACATGTGACTAATCCATCAGGGATAGACTATTGTCAGAAAAGAAAGGGTGAACAAAAAGCTGAGCGAGCAGAAAACCGGTTGTATCTCGAGAAAGTTGATTGGGAGCTTGTGTATACTTGGCGAGAGGAAGGGAAGAAAAGAGCGTCTGAAGTAAGATTGGAAACTTTTGAAGTAGTATCAGAGGAAGATTTGGTGGAATATTGTGAATTATATACTGAAGTATTCAATAGAGCACCACAAGAAGACTTAATAGCTAAGGTTGTTATTGACCCAAAACGAAGAAGAGCTGATGAGGAGGATGTGAAAGAGAAAGGATACAAGTGGGTAACGATTATCTCGAGAGAACAAAATGGAGTGATTAGCGGATTAACAGAAATCTATTACCACAAAGCCAACCCAAAAGAAGTTGAACAGGAATTAACAGGAGTGTTAGAGGGTTACCAAAAAAGAGGATTAGGAAAGTGGTTGAAAGCAGAGATGTTATTTTATATTAAAGAGAAATTCCCAGAAGCAGAATTTATTTCAACTGGTAATAATGATAGAAATGCCCCAATGCTGTCAATAAATAATCGAATGGGATTTGAGAGATACAAAACAGAGTTAGTGTTTGAGTTTAATCCTACAATGATATTGAATGAATTAGATAGTAATACAAGAACTGAATATATAAAATAATTTCTAATGTTGTATGAAGATCATTTCAAATTTTGATTTACTAAATTATATTTTTAACTTGAAAAAAATCCGACATAAATACAATTTACCCAGTCAATATTTGAGTTTACAGAAACCTCCTACTCACTCTTAGATTAAAGGTTAGTAGATTTATATGTGATAAATGTTCTACTACAAAACACTCGAGATTTTTCTTGAGGTAGAAGGAAATGGTAGAAAAAATTTCTAATAAGAAAAGGATGGGATTATTATCAATCGTATTTTTAACGTTAATAATTTCATCTAGTTATTTAGCTATGAATGTCGACTCATATGCACCTCCTAGCGGGTATAAAATTACCTGCTATGGATATGCTAGAGATCTAAATACCAATGAGTTGCTTTCAGGAGCAACTGTGACATTGAGTGAAGTAGAATCAGGAATGTATGCTACTACAACAACTAAAGGTGGCTATTATAGTATCTCCTTGACTGTACCATTCTATATGAGATTCACTTTAAGAATAACCATGACAGGTTATAATGCTGCTACAGCAACATTCTATTCACCAGGTACTTATCGAAAAGACCTATATTTGCAACCAATATCCACGCATACAGTAACATGTTATGGAAGTATTATAGATGACTATACAACAGACCCAATTAGTTATGCCACAGTGGTACTTTACGATCCTGATGGAAGTGAAACAAAGACCACCACAGCAGATTATTTTGGGTGGTACTATGTTTCAATAGCAACAACTGATTACAAATATTATAATCTTCAAGCTTCAAAAACAGGTTATTATCCACAAACAAAAAGCGTTTATTCCAGTGGCACTCAAATTAACGATTTTATGTTAATACAAGCACCACATGATTTTACTGTTTCAGGACATATTGAGGATAGTGATACCGGATCAGGTGTTTATCAAGCAACAGTAAAGCTTTATGATAATAATGGTGTTCAAGTTAGCAGTACAACATCTGATTATTATGGTTACTATTCAATGAGTTTTCCAACAACAATTTACGCTGATTTTACAGTATCTGTTAAGAAGGATGGTTATATAACAGAAGAAAAACAAGTGTACTCAAGTGGTTCCCAAACTCTTGATTTTAATTTAGTGTTTGGTTTTAGAGATGATTTTGAGGTTGATACAATTGGTAGTAATCCATTAAACTGGCGTGTTATAGAACAACAAGGTTTTTCTGAAGTATCAATCGTTAACTCAGATAATGAAGGATTACCATTTGATGATCCAACGCAACTTGTTAAAATTTCAAGCGAAAGTGGTCTTGCAGCAACTATGGAAAGTGTTGATAGCCATAATTTTGATTCAACAAATCCTATTCTATTATCATTTCAAGCAGTATTTAATACAGATGCACCAGAATGGTCTGATAATTATGGAGCAATCACTGTTTTTAATGAAGATGTATTTGAACTTTTATCAATACAGATTTCATCAGCAGGAATCTATTATGCCAAAGATAATGATTTTTATGTTCTTTTGAACGTTGACTTTAATCTTGGACAAATATATACAATTGATATCATATTCCAAAATGATGAAAATAACAATATTGCATTCACTATATATGTGGATAAAGAGCTAATAGAATTTGATGTAATCGAAAGTGAAGCTGATTATCTAAGTTATCTAAGATTCTCAACTGTTGCACATGAGCATTCCGATTTATACATCGATAATGTTTATTTTGGAAACGTAAGAACAGGTGCAACAGTATTAAACGATCCAATAATAATTGCTTATCCATTATGCAAAATGTTTGCACCACAAGCAGAGGGAGTTCTTAGTACCTATGAATACGGTCATACATCGGGCTTAGTTATAACTTTTGAGCTAAATTTTGGTGGGAAGGGTATAGGATTTGATACTCCAATTGGTACACTTTTGGACAATACAAACGAAGATCATTATCTCGTTTCGTTTGATAATACAGGCGATACAAAAGCAATTTTTATTCGCAACGACTATGAAGTTGATAGAACGGAAATATTAATACCAAACCATGAGGGAACATATCTGGAATTTTATTACAACCTAGAATACCAGCAAACAAAATTTGACAAAATGCTCTATACTACTTTTGAAGAACAAATTATGAACCATATGATTTTCTATGGTGAATATATAAATTATCTTTATACAAGCGATACAACTACAAATCCTATAACACATTATGCAACCGATCCTAATGACAACGATTATACTCAATTAGAAGAGACTATAATTGAAAGAACTACTGCTAATCAATTAGCGGTTGCTTTTGATATACCATTTTTACCTATTAAGGCTAAATTGACCTTCTCAGATGTGGTAACAGCAAGAACTTATTTGCAAGCTAAAGGATGGGCAGAATTCAGATATTGTTTACCTGAAGTTAGCGGGGCAGTATTACAAGTGCAACCATATATTGTATATTCACTAATCAGTGGTGGAGGAGGAGATGGCGACATATCTGCAAGCGCTGATTCAATGACACCAATAACGCCAATATTTAACATAATACAAAGTAATATGATTACCACAATTAATTTACCACAAATAACTTTCAAAGGAATCCTTAGAGATACAACATTAACAAACAAATTTTATCAGAATTAATTTAAAGTAAAAATGGCAATTGGATAAAAAAGATCGGCAATGTCTTTTTTATCCATTTTTCTTTTGTTATAATATTAATAATAACTATTTTTTCTATCAAATAATTATTTAAGAAATAAAACTCAATCAGATAAATAAATACTTAAGTTTCTAATAGCAAAAATCGATTGGGAAGTTATTTGAAAAAACAGCTTTTAGTTATAATGTTAATGTATTTACTAATCTGCTCTAATTCATTGATTGTTCAAGGCAAGGAAGTCGAAGAGAGAATAAATTTAATTGAAATCAGTCATGTTGAAACTAATGGCGAAGCAATGACTGTTTATATTGATGGGAACTTAGCTTTTGTTTTAGATACTACAGATTACAATCCTGAAGGATTGATCATTATCGATATATCAGATCCCTATAATCCGGAAAAACTAACATCTTATTATGATGGAGGGCTTCCTTATGATATTTTATCAAAGGATTCCATTGCTTTTGTTGCTGATGGAAATGATGGTGTAGAAATTTTCAATATTTCAGATCCAACAACCCCAATAAAAATTGCCAATCATAATGATGGTGGAATGTCTACTGATCTTGAGCTTGTAGGTGATTTATTATTTGTCGCTGATTGGTCAGATGGTTTAGAAGTGCTCAATGTTTCAGATCCTCAAAATCCCGTAGAAATATACAACTATTGGAGTTATCAATTTACTTGTACACATGTAAGTATTAAAGATACGATTGCATGTATAACTGACCATAAGAATAGTTATACAGGTATCAGATTGCTAAATATATCAAATCCATTAGCGATAACAACACTAACCACTTACTCTCCCTCAAACATTGATTTTTGGGATCCTAAAATTTATGGTGATTTCATTTATTCTCAAAACGATAACCTTCAAGGAGAAGATGTCTATATTCTAAACATTTCAAATCCCTTTATAATTCAAGAAATAAACTCCTTTAGCATTGGTCATGACACTCATTCTATTTTTATTCAAAATAATATTGCCTATTTAGCTGATTTTAATGAAGGATTGAATGTAATTGATATAACGGACCCCTTAAATCCTTTCCTTATTGGTAATTATCATGATATTGATGGTAATAGTAAGGATGTACAAGTAATAGATGATTTAGTATTTGTTGCTGATAGAGGAGGTGGATTAGAAATACTTCAACAAACTATAACTACAGTAACTATGAATTATTATTATTTAATAAATGTAATATTCTATTTAGTATCATTCGCTTCAATTCGCCTATTCAATAAAAGAACTAAAAGGAAATTTTGGAAATTAAATCTCAGCAAATTAAAGAAGAAATAATAAAAAAAATAGATGATAAAAAAACAAGATATATATTAATTCACAATTTATCAGGAATTTTTGTAGAAGCTAATGTAGCATACCTTACTTCAAGGGGTGAAGAAGGAGGAATTGCTTTGGTTGATGTCAATGATCCACAGGATCCAAAACAGCTCTTACGGGGTACGGTGGCAGAAGCAATACAAGATATCCAAGTTCAGAATGGTATGCTTATCTAGCGGTAAATTATGATTTTTTAATTATTTTAGATGATTCCAATACAAGTGCACAGTAAATGATAACAATATATGGTAATGGATATTGGAAAGGAGTAAATCTTATTGTAAATGATTCATTAGCTTTTCTTACCCAAAAAGATGTAGCATTACGAGCTGGTGATATTAACAATCCAGCTAATCCAGTAGAATTGGTAGCTATTGAAGATAGCTCATATAGTATCTGTTATGATGTAGTTATGTAAGGTGATTATATCTACATCGTTTATGGCTGGGATGGTTTAGAGATCTATCAGCAAGTGAAAACTACCAAAACAACAGCAATTACTCTAGCTATAAACATCCCAACCATTGGTTTGGGAACGGTAATAGCAATAGTGATACTGATGATAAGAAAGAAAATAAGTATCGAATAAAAACGAGAAAAGAAAGTGGTGGACTGGCTGAGATGTGTTCGGGAAAAAGAACAAAACTATAACCTTTTGAACATCAAAAATTATAAGTTTATATAATAGATATATTATTAACAAAATTAAGCAAAAAGAAGAGGATTTAAGCCAAATAAAATTTTTATCGAAGGTGAAGAAAAAAATGGCACAAAAAGAATTATTGGAAAGGATAATAGTCAATCCAAAAATAATGACAGGAAAACCAGTCATAAAAGGAACAAGATTAACAGTGCAATTCATTTTGAGCCTTCTAGCAAATGGCATGGAAATAACAGAAATTTTAGAAGAATATCCCGGACTAGTAAAGGAAGACATACTAGCTTGTTTATTGTATGCCTCTGAAACATTAGAAGACACAACATTTATGCCGATTTTTGAAGAGGCACTATAGAATGAAATTCATGGTAGATGAATGCACAGGTCCGAAAGTTGCTAAGTGGTTGAAATCAAAAGGACATGAAGTGTATTCAATCTATGACGAAGCGAGGGGGATGACGGATGAGAGGATTATCGCAAAAGCAAACAAAGAAAACTATATTCTTATCACAAACGATAAGGATTTCGGAGAGTTGATCACCAGACAGAAAAAACCACATAAAGGAGTGCTACTTTTACGATTGCGGGATGAACGAACAGAGGAAAAAATCAAAATAATAAACCAAATTTTGCGGGAACATAGTGAAAAATTAGCTGGGAACTTCATCATTGCAACAGAACAAACAATACGAATAATAGAAGAAGAAAAAGTAGTTGAATGAAGAACAAAAAATGAGAAAAGAAAGTGGTGGACTGGCTGAGATGTGTTCGGGAAAAAGAACAAAACTTTGACCCATTGAACTCAGGGCCTCCTCCACTACGGTCAAGTGAACCGCATTCTTCTTGATTGCCAAGGAGGCGATCTTCCAGTCTGATCTACCAGCCCAGTTTTTTCTTTGTTTTTTCCTTTGTGTTGTTCCTTTTTCCTTCTTTTTTCTTTTATGAATCTTTCGTTTTGTGTGGTTACTTGCTTAATGTTCTAAGAAAAATTTTTTTAGCGATAAGGTTAAACACTATTCTATGAAAAAGCGTGGTAAAATTATCCTTGGTGTCGTTTCTACAATAGTGATCATTTTTGGTGCTGTAACCATTTCTAAAGTTCTCATTGATAAGTATGATGTTTTTTCCTCAGGTGGTCGTTACGATGATTCTAACCTCAATTACATGGGCGTTATTTTTGAAGACAAATTAGATATCTTTGATCTTTTCTTCCATTGTGAATATCACCCTGACCATCCTTGTGAAGATGGTTTACAATATTACGCTGGTGATTTCTTTTTCAAAAACCAAACTCCCGTTATTGCTTGTGCTCCTGGTTATGTTGAGCGCATTGATTGGCTAGTTGGTGAAAACCTTTCTGACATCAATGTTTACTTCATCAATATTGGCATTCGCTTCAATGAGACTGTTTCTGTTACCTATTGTTTTGAACCTTTTACCAATAGTACCAGTGATTGGGAGCTCCAAGGTTCCTGGCTTAATGTCACTGTTGGCGATTGGGTTGAGAAAGGGGATTTGGTTGGCACTTTTTTGAAGGTCGGTGAATATGCCCACGTTCATTGGGATGTTTGTGCTCCTTGCATGGATAATGATTATCCACGTCCAGAACACTTCTATGATACTGAAGGCTACTCTTTGATGGTTGACCTTATCAGTTACCTCAATATAACTCATAATGATGGTCGTGACCGCGGTGGGTGTTATTTTTAGGTTACCCATTTTTTATGTAGATTTATCTAGAAAAAGGTTAAAAACCGATTGCACTCTCAATGTATCTCATGTTAGATATTGAATCTCAGACCTTTAAACCTGATAAAAATCTCATCAAAAAAGAGATGACCATCACTTGGATTTTTGCCTTTTTCATTTTGTTAGCCTTTTTCACTCCTCTTGGAGCTACTGAATTAGCTCTTAGATTAACCCTAGAAGATTACCAATTGTTTGGTAACATCACTTGGAGCATTTTGCTTTGCATTTTTCCCGTTGTTGACTTATCGATCGTTCTTATCTCTGACAGTCGCTCCAAAAAGCGATTAGCTTCT